>DASRRA010000479.1:0-5959 GCA_035696085.1 Bacteroidia bacterium
TTTATTCATGGCAATAGTTGCTATATGTTGTACTGGTTAGTGCTAAATTATTCGGTAAGGTTTACAGATGAGTTGGATAAATTTTGATTCTTTACTTTTGAAATAAAAATATCATTCATGCTGGGTATGATCTCCCGGAAGCATTGAACTTCTACTGCTGGAAGAATAGCTTGCAACAATTCATTACCTGTTGTTTTACCCACCAATTTTACGCGTGCCGTATTTATATCCTCATCTGTTGAATGCTCTACTAATTCCGCACCTGCCCACATGGCATTTGTAAATCCCATCAACGTACCTTTAAAGGTAAGCTCATAGATGCTTGATTTATTTTGTTTCCTGATTTCTTTCACCGGGCCATCCAGGATTTTTTGCGAGCGGTTAATCAAGGCTATATTATCGCATAACTCTTCAACCGAACCCATATTGTGAGTGGAAAACAAAATAGTTGCTCCTTGTTTTTTCAGGTTGATAATTTCATTCTTTATCAAATCTGCATTTATGGGGTCGAAGCCGCTAAACGGCTCATCCAGGATCAGTAATTTGGGCTCATGCAATACGGTAACAATAAATTGCACTTTTTGCTGCATACCCTTTGAAAGTTCCTCAATTTTTTTATCCCACCAAGAACCCATTTCAAATTTTTCAAACCACAGCTTCAGTCTTTTTTTAGCTTCAGCGTGTGTTAGCCCTTTGAGTTGCGCCAGGTATAAAGCCTGTTCACCCACTTTCATTTTTTTATAAAGCCCCCGTTCTTCCGGCAAATATCCAATCTGTTCAATGTGTTTGGGTGAAAGCCGTTGACCTTCAAAAAGAATGGTTCCTTCATCGGGTCCGGTAATCTGATTGATTATCCGTATCAAGGATGTTTTTCCTGCTCCATTTGGCCCGAGTAAACCATAAATACTTTGTTGAGGAATTTCAATAGACACATCATTTAATGCGGTATGATTTGCATACCTTTTTACAACGTGTTGTGCTGAAAGAATAGATTGCATTTGTCTAATTTTTAATCATGCAAAGTTAACAATATAACCAAATCCTGGTTGCAAATAAAAAGGGCCCTTTTTGAAGGCCCTTTTATAAAAAATCAGTCGTCATCCGTTGTTATTCTTTCGTCACTTTTTTAATACTAACCTGCTCTCCTGCGTAGATCCGAACAACATAAATACCTTTTGCAGCATCATTCATGCTAATGACGTTGCTGCGTTGTTCGATAATTTTACGTCTTTACTCAATGATCATTTTTTGTTGATAGCTATTTTCCCCATCGTTTACTTTTATAAAGTAAATTCCTTTGGCAGCATTATTCATATTTATTTCTGAACTGCGTTGTTCCAGTACTTTTTCACCTGCAGCATTAAATATTTCAATGTTTGTTATTGCCTGATTGTTGGCCAGTTTCACCTGAACCGTTCCATTGGAGGGATTTGGAAAAACTGCCAGTTCATCATTGCTTGCTTGCGTTGAGGCTGTGTTGTCAGCTATCAAACCAGCACCTGATTGTGGATGGTGCAAATAATATTGTTGTTGTACGCCGGAAAATTCGTCGCTATTTGGATCGAACCAAACTTTTTGGGTATGTTTTTTCAATATTCCATTTGTATTGTAATTATTGGTTGTCACATTTGATTTAAACCACACACTGTATTGTTGGCTTTTTAATGTTTCTTTTATTATTTGTCCTGCATCATTAAAGTCGTAATTGAATTTACCGGTTTGAAGCCAGCTTTGACCAGTCCAATATTCCTCCAGAACAAAATCGTTATTCGGCCCGGTGTAGCTATAGCTATATCTTACAATCGGTGCAAGGGCACCTAAAGCGGAGTTGTAGGCATAAAGTAATGCTGATATTCTCAGATTTCCGGAGTATGTATACTCTGTTTTATTGGAGATTTCAAATGTACTCGTAATTGAATTCCATCCTAAATTCATGGTTGTAAGAATGTTGTCAGCGGCATCATAAACAATGGAATCCTTTTCGTAACTGTACCAGCTGCTGGTTGCTTCTGTCCATGACTGAAAAGTGCTACTTATTTCTTTGCCATGCGAATTGTACTTAATCAAAAAGCGTTGGTAATTATCCCAGCCGGAGCCATTCCAGGTCTCGGTTAACTTTCCAATCCATCTTTTAGAAGCGTCATAGGTAAATGAGTGTCGGTAAGAATTTGACCATACGCTTGGAGTCGTCCAAAAATCTGTTCCTTGTTCCAACTCCGATGTTTCCAAATGGTCGGAATTATATACAATGTTTACTCTCTTTGTTTCATTGTGAAAAATAGTGGTATCAGGATTACCATTAAATCCACGATAATAAACGCTATCATAAATAGCATCGTTTAACGGTTTTCCATACCGTGTTGTATAGGGTTGCGGATTTTGTGCGCATAATACGCTGCCAGCCAGCAGAGCGGCTAAAGTAAATAATCTTTGTTTCATGGGATAAAAATTTAAAGGGTAAATATTAGTCGATTGGGATGTACATTTATACTAAAAGTAAGTTGGGGAGAAATACTTTTTTAAAAATTATAATTCAACAACAAGTCGAAATTTTATTCCAACAATTTTCAAGAAGTACTTTTTTTCATGAATGGTGATAGATATTTATCTAACGGTTTACTTTTGAAAAGCAACGGTAATATTATGTTTGTTCCGCTATTAACAAGGCGTTGCAAAAAGTCAACACACATCTGTCATGAGTAAAAAAAGCCCCGAAAGAAAAATTCTTTCGGGGCTTTCATGCCAGATAACTAATCTCTGAATTATTTATTCAAGCAGAAACCTTGGATAGCGGCATCAGCGTGACCGATGTATCCACTGTTTATAATGGTACGATCGCTTCCATCAATCCGGATGTTGTATCCACAAGTTGGTGTTACACCAGCAGTTGTATACAATTTCCATGTACCAGTTTTTGAAGTAACGCTTGTTGGAAGATTTACAGAGGAAACAGGAACACCATCAATTTCAATTGAAGTACCAGGTTTAGCAGGTGTCATGTAAATACTGAAACCACTTACATGTTGATCAAAGATGGAGTAAGAACCTTCCAATGTGTCACCAGGTTTGAAATCCAATCCACAGTTACCACTGCCATTGGTGATATCGATGGCCACATCCGGTGCTTTTTTGTCAACCATAAATACAACGGAGTTACCTCCATGAATCACATTGAATACATCTTTTGCTTCAATTGTAATTTTGTATTTACCTTCAACAGAAGGATAGAACTGTGCTAACAATCCACCCACAATGTTATTTCCGCCTACACCTAAATAATCGATCCAACCATTTGCGTCCGGTATAAGGGTATGTGAAGTAATTGCTCCGTTAAAATCAGTATCAATGTGTTGTGCGGTATTTAATGTTCCAACGGCTCCGCCCGGTTCTGTAATCAGGATGCGGTATTTCATGTTGGAAACGATGTTGAAAATATGACCAACGATATCGATTCTTCCGTCAAACGGACTTTGGTTTGCTCCAGGTAAAGAAGAAGATCCACCGGAAGTGGTTGCCAAACCAGTTGCTGAATTGATATCTGTTACTACCATACCACCAAATTTTTCAATAAATGGAAGTGTAACACCTGGTGTAACGCCTTTAGGTAATGGTTTGATTTCAACAATAGACTCTTGCCAGTCACCCCAATGCGCAGTATAGTTTGGTGAGAATGGTGGTGGTGCAACATTCCATGATAAAATTGCTTTCACTTTTGCTTTCTCTACCGTGCACCATTGCTTTCTGTATTTTTCAATGTTTACAGGAAGGGATATATCATAAAATAATTTTTTGGCGTTGGCTCCAGGTATGTCATGAACGTTAGCGGAAGATGTTCCCATGTAAATCCAGCCTCCACCAAAGTCCATGTAAAATGCCACATACTCCTGACTACCTTTTGTACATAATCCACCGGAGTACCCAACATCACGTTTTACTTCCACCACGGCATGCAAAGCATTTTGATCTTTGTTTAAGCTCACGCAAAGCACTTCTTCATAACTTGTATTGAATATTGGTTTGTAAATAAAATCATTCACTTTATCCCAGTCAATTCCTAGATTGGACAACTCCAATGGAAGTTGAGCTGCAGTTAAGTTTAATGATAATTTATCAATGGTTGCATGAAGGATGCGATGATCTTCCACCTCTTTTCCATACAGTCTTTTTAATTCCGGTACGGATAGCTCCGTTGAATCACCTCCCGATAATTCTTTTAACTGTGGATTATTTTTTTCAAATGCTGCAATCAACTTTGCTTCATTCAATACTTCAAATGGTTTTTTATCTTTTACTGTAAGATCGATGAAATGTGAAAACAAGCAGAACCAATCTTTACGCGGTGCAATCTGAACATTTGCCTCTTTCACATCTCCCCAGATAAAATTCCAGTTCGGGTGATTTGCCTGAGGCATTAAGTTCCAGGATAGGATTGCTCTTACCCTTGGCAACACCGGTTGCTTATCGCAGCAGTGTTTAATTTTTGGTGTTATCTTCAATTCTACATCGTAATGTAAATCCTCATCAAAATTGTGATCATATACACCTACACTTACCACACCTTCATCTACCCAGTTTCCGTTGTTATTATAGTCAACATAAAAACGTACGTACTCTTTACTTCCGCCTTGGCAAGGTGTTCCAAGATATCCGCTGGCGCGTTTTACAATAACAACAGCATTCAATTTTTCTGTAACTGGGTTATAGCTTACGCAACCCAATTGTTCATAATAACTTTTTAGTTTTAACTCATAAACTGGTTTGTAAATTTTGTTTAGTCCTGCATCTGGAATGGTTCCAAAATAATTTGGGTTTTGTAACAAATACAGGTTGGTGTGTTTTCTAATGCTGAGCAAGTGCTCTGCGTTTTCATCTGCTTTCATGATTTCAACTATTTTTGGTGGTACCTACTCTATTGTTGGATTTTCGGTTAACTCCGTTCGTTTGTTTATTTAACTAATTTTTTCAATTTTAATTCATCGCCATAGGTTCGTTCAAGCACTAAGGCGTCACTGTGTAATAAAGGATATAGTTGATCGACTGATAACCCTTCTTTTAAGCTAAAACCATTGTAACTGGTAAAATATCTTTCCCCATCCGGAGTTTTAACCTGGTATACAAAAGCCTGTAGATTGGGTATTTCAAACAAAGTAATCTCTTCAATTTTGGAATTGGATTGTGCGCTTAGTATTTCACTCAATTCATTGCTCAAGCTTGCATCCGCCAAACCGGTAACTGTCCAGCCTTTATCCGAGTTAGCTGTTTGAATAACAGTTAGCACATTGTTTTCTACCATCAGTGTATTGATGTTACTTTTCGCATTGTTTTTTAATTGATTCAAATCATTTGTTTGATCTTGTTTAAGCAATTGATCAAAATCAACTTCCAGGTGTCGTACTGTAATGCCAGGTTGTGCTTTTTGAAGCAAGTCCTGGCTGATCGCAATTTGAAACCCGGAATTAGAGCGCAGTATGCTTATCAAATCATTCTTACCTCTAACCACTGCTTCCGCTTGTGTTTTGAAATAAGCAGTATCATCACCTGAGTTGGATGAGTCATCTTTTTTTCTGTTACATGAAATGATTGTTATGATCATCATTATCATGAGTAGTTGTTTATATATTTTCATTTTGTATTTTTTTTATGTTTATATTATTTTTTTGCGATGTTGAAAAATGTGCTCCAATGCGTTACGTCACCTGCGGGATCAGCATATTCTTCATAAGTAATAAGTCGCTCCTGTCCTACACATGGTCCCCATGGATCATTCAATACAAGATATTTGGTGCTTCCTACGGTAACATACCCTTTGATGACCAACACGTGTCCGATACCGGTTCCACCGTATGCATAACCCATTGGTTTTTTCGAGCAGAAGATTTGTCTTTTCAAATCATCATAACTTAAAGCAGTGGTCGATTCGTCGAATTTTAGTCCTGCATAATCCAACTCCAGCCAACCT
>DASRRA010000480.1:0-5937 GCA_035696085.1 Bacteroidia bacterium
ACCACCTTCATTAGGATATGGTGATCAGGCAAGAGGATTAATTCCGGCTAACTCAACATTGATTTTTGATGTACAATTAGTAAAAGTTACAGAAGGTGTAAAACCATTTGATGTGAAAGGAAAAGACACCATCAAAACACCAAGTGGATTGAAATATATTATCGTAAAAGAAAATAAGGCTGGTGAAACAACAACAGGAAAGCGTGTAACCATCAACTATTCCGGGTTTTTAATAGGCGGTAAATGTTTTGATTCTTCTCAAGACAGAGGGCAACCGCTTACTGCTGAAGTAGGAAGAGGAAAGCTATTTCCCGGATTAGATGAGTCACTTTCCTTATTGAAAAAAGGTGAAAAAGCAAAATTCATCATTCCATCCAGTTTGGCATTTGGTGAAAGAGGGGGCGGGCCAATTCCTCCAAACAGTGATTTAATCATGGATGTAGAGGTAACGGATGTAAAAGAAATTCCCGTACCTGTAAAATTTGATACTGCAGGAGTTGCGCCTAAAGTAACAGCAACAGGTTTGAAATATTTTGAAATCAAAAAAAGCGGGAGTACACAAAAAGCAGAAGCTGGTAAAAACGTGAAAGTACATTACACCGGTTATTTAGCGGATGGTAAAATATTCGACTCTTCTGTTGAACGTGACCAACCAATCGATTTTCAACTGGGTGCAGGAATGGTTATTCCCGGATGGGAAGAAGGTATCGCCTTGATGAATGTAGGTGACAAATACCGTTTGGTTATTCCTTCTCAACTGGGATATGGGGAAGCGGGCCGTGCACCGGTGATTCCGCCAAATGCAGAACTTACGTTTGATATTGAATTAATCTCCATAAGTGATGCAGCGCAACCACAGGATAATCCGGGAGATCCGCATACGCATTCGGATGAACCGCATAATCATTAAAAAAATGAAAATGGAACGCCTCTGAAAAGAGGCGTTTTTTTTATGTAAAATTGATTGCTGATGTTAGCACGTAGATTCAAAATACTATCTTTACAAGGATTTTTTATCTTAAATGAATTCAGAAAATAAGCATTCTCAACCTTTTGCAATTGTTTTATCTGTTACGATTATTTTGGTTATTGCCTCTCAATTTACCATCCCGCTGAATTGGATGGGATATGAAATAAAAAAGATGAATCCCTTTTCTGATATTGTAAGTAAAGGGAAAACAAAGAAAGTACCTTTAACAGCCAAAGTAATAACCAGCGCCGTTGTTTCAAAAGACAGTTCATTAATCGCTGTGCGGGAAGCGGATTCAACCAATATTTATGATTTTGGAAGAGAAGGTGTTTCTTCCCTTGCTCATTTTTTTCAGGCGTTGAATAAAGTAAAAAAACAAAAAAGCAAAGTAAGAATAGCCTATTTTGGAGACTCCATGATAGAAGGTGATTTGATATCACAAGACCTTCGCTCCTCTATGCAAGATGCATTTGGAGGACATGGAGTAGGTTTTGTTCCGGTTACTTCTATTGTTGCAGGATTCAGAAAAAGTATCATCCATTCCTTTGGAAACTGGACTACGTATAATTTGCTGGATACAGTTCCATTTCACCATAATTTAGGAATATCCGGCTATAGTTTTATTCCCCAAACTGTAAACGATTTTTTTGATGTAAGCGCAACAGATAGTTGGGTGAAGTATACTTCAGTAAAACAAAAACATTTGGATAAATTTTATAAAACAAAATTACTGTATGGAAAAAGTGACGGAGAAAATTATGTACTCATCAACAATGTGACTTACAAATTAGATGGTATAAAAGCGGTGAATCAGCTGACACTTAACTCAAAGTCTGCTTACTCCACCGTTCATGCTTCATTCAGATGCAAAACTTCTCTGGATGTATTTGGATTTAGTATGGAAAGCGATACGGGGGCCTTTGTCGACAACTTTTCATTTAGAGGCAATTCAGGCTTGCCGATTTCAAAAATCAAACAATCCATTTATTCAGGTACGAATGATTGTTTGAATTATGATTTGATCATCCTGGAATACGGGTTGAATGCAGTGAACTCAAAAGTTACGGATTACAGTTGGTATGAGCGGGGAATGCAGCGCGTAATCAAACATCTGAAAGAAAGTTTTCCCGGAGTCAGTATTTTATTGATCAGTGTGGGCGATAAAGGATATCGTGTAAATGAAGGTGCTTATGAAACCGATCCTGCAGTTCCTTTATTTGTAGATGTGCAGATGCGAATGGCTGAAGAAAACAACCTTGCATTCTGGAGTTTATACAATGCCATGGGTGGAAGCGGATCTATGGTTAAATGGGTGGAAGGAGATACGGTTTTAGCGAATAAAGATTACACACATTTCAATTTCAGAGGGGCGCATAAGGTGGGTAAATTGTTATTTAATAAATTAATGACCGAGTACAATGACTATAATAAGAAACAGAATAAACTCTAATTTCATCTTATTTATTTTACTGGGTATGCTCCTTTGGGCGAACATACTGCGAGCACAAACGCTGGATTCCACAGCCTATGCAGCGTATAAGTTTATAAAAGTTAAGGAAAATAAAATTCAGAATGACAGCGCTGCGCTTGCGTTGTTCTATGAAAAGTTATATCAATTAAAAGAAACCAAATCAGGAAGAGTGAATGTTGTTCACATTGGTGACTCACATATTCAGGCTGATTTTTTTTCAGGGAGTGTTCGTCAGAAACTACAATTAAAATTTGGAAATGCCGGTCGTGGGTTGATTTTCCCATACCGCGTCGCAAAAAGCAATGAACCACTTACCTATAGAACAGAAAGCCGAAGCAACTGGAATTCCAAAAGAAATGTTTTTTATGATAATCCGTTGCCCATCGGAATTACCGGATTTACAGTAGAAACCGGCGATTCATCAGCAGAAATAGATGTGACGGTAAAGGATCAGCCGGGCTTGGGTTATAGCTTTTCAAAGCTTACACTGTTTCATGAAAAAGAACAAAAGAACTATGATATCACGGTTTGTGATGAATCGAATTGCGAAAGAGGCGTGCTACGGTCTGCAGATAAAAATGCCAACCCCTTTGTATCTGAGCTAAAGCTGGATAAACCGATGGAACAATTTATACTTCGTAACAAACAAACGGATACCGCTGTGCAGCATTCAACGCGTATTTATGGCATCCTTCTGGAAAATGATTCCGCCGGTGTGTTGTACAATATGATTGGTGTAAACGGTTCGGAGTACAGACATTACAACATGTCAAAGCATTTTACATCTCAGCTTTCTTACCTGAATGCCGACTTGATCATTTTATCGCTTGGTACGAATGAGGCTTTTTCAATGGGGTTTGACAGGGTTAAATTCAACAACAACATCGATACATTGGTGATGAATCTAAAATTGACTAACCCCAATGCGGCTATTTTACTGACTACTCCCGGTGATTCCTATCGTAAATCAAGAAAAGGACGAGTTAAAAACCCGGATATGAAAATAGCAAGGGTAACCATTATCAATTATTGCGTTCAGCACAACTTAGCCTATTGGGACTGGTTTGAAATTATGGGTGGCTATGGCTCCATGAACAATTGGCTTTTGGCGAGACTGGCACAGAAGGACAGGGTGCATTATAATGGGCGAGGATATATGATACAGGGCGACTTGCTGTACAGGGCCATCTTGAATGGATACAATAACTATGTGCACACGAAAAAGGAGACAGCTACACACCGCTAAAAAATAGACATTATACATAAACGAGTGGAACTTTTTGACATTGACATATCAAAACTACTTCAGCAGTTAGCCTACAACCCAAAGGATCCGTTGCTTTTTAACAGCGGCTTCTTTTTGTTTTTTTTCTGCATCTTTTTAATGGGGTATCAATTTCTATATAAACGGAAATTGAGTCGTGTTATTTACTTTACCGTTTTTTCATTTTATTTTTTTTACAAAGCCTGTGGTTTTTATGTTCTTTTCATCCTGCTTTCAGCGATTGTTGATTTCAATTTATCCAACTGGTTGTATAAAGCGAAGAAACCCCGGAACCGTAAATTGATTTTGCTGTTTAGTGTGGCCATCAATTTGGGATTGCTGTTTTATTTTAAATACACCAATTTTTTTATTGAACTGATCAATGACTTTAGCAATGGACACATCAAACCATTACATTTGATTCTTCCTATTGGTATTTCCTTTTATACATTTGAAAACCTGAGCTATACTATAGATGTCTATAGGCATAAATTTAAGCCGGTTCAAAGTTTTTTGGATTATTGCTTTTTTCTTTCCTTCTTTCCAAAGTTGGTGATGGGGCCTATTGTAAGAGCATCTGATTTCATTCCTCAAATTCGCCAGGATATTGTGCTCACCAAAGAAGATGTGGCAAAAGGACTTTACCTGATCGTGGGGGGCTTATTTAAGAAGGTGGTTATTTCCGACTACATCTACGTAAATTATGTGCAGTACATTTTTGACGACCCTTCTCGTCACTCCGGAATAGAATGTCTGTTGGGGGTTTATGGATATGCCATGGTTATATACTGCGATTTTTCAGGTTATTCCGATATGGCCATAGGAATGGCAAAGTGGATGGGCTTTACCATCAATGAAAATTTTGATTCACCGTATCAATCCAGCAGCATCACGGAGTTTTGGAGAAGATGGCACATGTCGCTTTCTTCCTGGCTAAAAGATTATTTATATATTTCATTAGGGGGAAACAGAGTAGGGAAGTTTCGTCAGTATGTAAACCTGATGATCACGATGCTGTTAGGTGGCTTGTGGCATGGAGCATCCTTGAATTTTGTGGTTTGGGGTGGTATGCACGGATTAGCCTTAGCTATTGATAAAGCCCGTATGACAATGGTCAATCGTTACCAGACTATGCGCCGATGGGCAGGTCTTTCAAAGGTAATAGGCGTATTTATCACCTTTCATTTTGTGTGTTTTTGTTGGATATTTTTTAAGGCTTCTTCTTTCGAAGATGCGTGTATCATTTTAACCCAAATTACCACTAACTTTAATGCAGCCGCCTGGGGGCCAATGGTGTCAGCTTACGGGACAGTTATAGCCATCATGTTAGTAGGATATATCATTCATTTTATTCCTAAATCCTACGAATATTTTTCGGTTAACTTCTTAACGAGAATTTCTTTGCCTGGGAGAATTGCTGTTTTACTCGTTTTTATTTGGATCGTCATACAAGTGAAGCAGGCCGATCAGGTAATGCCAATCTATCTTCAATTTTAAATTGACCTTCGCTTACGCTTCGGCGGCCAAAGGCGGATCAGGTGATGCCGATTTATTTACAATTTTAGGCTTAAACAATACCCCTGAACCTAACTGAAATAGGTGGATTACAGTAAAAAACAACATTTTTTTTAATATAGTTTGGTGAATTAATTAAAAATTACGTTATTTGCAGTCCGAAAAATCAAAAAAGAATCTATTTAAATACACTATACGATGTCAAGAGTTTGCGAAATCACAGGAAAAAAAGCGATTGTAGGTAACAAGGTATCTCACTCGAATACAAAAACGAAACGTAAGTTTAATGTGAATTTAAAGGTGAAAAAATTCTTTTTACCTGAGGAAAACAAATGGATTTCTCTTCGCATTTCTACATCTGCATTGAAAACCATCAATAAAAATGGTATTTCTGCCGTATTAAAAGAAGCAAGACAAAAAGGCTTTTTGAAAAAATAGTCTTTAAATTTTTTTACCTTTAAAAACGTTATTACTATTTGTAATAACGTTTTTCGTTTTTGGACATCCCCCAACTTTCATAATTATTTCATTTATGCAACGATATTGGTATTTCTTACTGCTGTTTTTTACAATCACCCCCGCATTTGCGCAATACGATCAGGATCTATTAAGTAAAGAGTTTCATGCCGGCCGAAGGGAGGCTTTAAGAAAAAAGCTGCCGCCAAACTCCTGTGCAGTTTTCTTTGCAAATCCCAACAAGTCTGATGACATTAGCCG
>DASRRA010000481.1:0-4075 GCA_035696085.1 Bacteroidia bacterium
ACCAGATATTGCATTGAGTAATGGTTTTCGCTTTTGTCCACCACTTGTACCTGATCCAAAAACAGGAGTAGCAGATATCACTAGAGATTTCTTATGGAGTATGCTGCCGGTAGATAGTGAGGCAAAATTGGGAATGGCAACCGGTCGTCAAATTTGGGACTGGATGGAACATGAATTGGAAAATGCTTTTGCAAAAGATCCTGAAAAAAGATTTGGTGGATGGGTAATACGTTTCAAAGGAATGGAAGTGAATTTTACAATAGAGAAGCCAGAAGGTAAAAGAGTGAACTGGATAAAAGTAACCAAAGAGCCAATTGATCTTTTAAACCAATATTCCTTTGTAGCCTGTGAAAGAGAAGGCGATCCCGATACCACACTTTGCAGAATGGAAGGAGTAAAAGAACCAACAAAAATGGGAGCTACTCTTCATTCAGTTATTGAAGAATATTTAAAAGAATTTTCACCCATTGCTCCAAAAGTGGAAGGTCGCTGCATTGTCACAGATGCTCCTCACGACCTGCTTACACAGGTAACTGGTGTGGGATATGAATTCAAATAGAAAAACGCAGGCAAATGATTTGCCTGCGTAGTAAAATATTTTTCCAGATTTATTATTCTGCAGTAACTGTAGAAATATAAGCACATTGTTTTTCCTGCGCCCTGCCAAGAGCCCATACACCTGAGGGCACTACTTGAACGCCGGGAAGCAAATTAGCTGTCCATTCTTTTAATATATCCTCTGGATTTCCGTGTGATTGCGTGGCAACAACTGCTGAATAGACGGTCATAGCCATATTACAGACACAGAATTGTACTCCACTTGCCTGCAGTTCATTTATACCGATCGGAACAGGCCCAAGTCCCGGAACTTTGAAATCGCCCGGCTTGGGGTTCCACATCGGGTTGCGAACTGTAGCCGCAGTAGCAGCATCAGCAGCCTGGAACCCGCCACCTAATTCGCCTGATTTTTTAAACATTTCTGAAAACTTATATTTTTTCCACATAGCATCGTTAAATGCATAGGGAATTCCATCATGCCGCAATACTACAACTGCACTATTGTCTTTTTCCGGTGTACCGGTAGCGGCATTCGTCAATAAAAAAACTTTAGGCCATGCAAAGGGCATTAGTCCGTTTGGCCCCGGAACATCAAACACTACACGATGTTTGCCATTGATCTTTTTAAACATTTCTTCAGGGTCGCCATATACTTTGGGATCAAATCTTGCCTCACCTGCAAATGCAGAAAGCGAAGGAGCAATGCTTGTTAAGCCGATTGCTGCTGCACCGGTGGCAATTGTTCCCAGGAAATTACGCCGATTAGTTCCTTCTTTTGTTTCGTTGGTATCCATAATAAAGGGGTTTTAATTATAAAATTTTTAAAAAAGCCCGATAAGCTACGAAAAAAAACAATACTATGTTTTGTAAAATCCTTTTTTCGGTGTTTTATTCGTAATTTTTGTAAAATAAATTCTAAGCATGAAAAAAATATTTCTGATCACTGTATTTTTATTGGGTGTCACTCTGCAATCATTAGCCCAACAAAAGCCTTATAATATTGTATTTGACCTCACCACAAGTGACACTGCAACCCATCAACGAGTAATTCGATGGATAAATGGCATTCTGACGGCTCATCCGGATGCCAAGATCGAAGTGGTATTTTATGGAAAAGCATTAGACATGGTGGTAAAGGACAAGTCTACGGTGGCCGGTGATGTCATGAAACTTGGAACCGACAAAAAAGTAACTTTTGCCGCCTGCGAGCATGCTATGCAGGTATTTAATATTAGTAAAGATCAATTACTTAGTGGGGTAACTACCGTGCCGGATGCCTTGTATGAGCTGGTGATAAAACAGGCTGAAGGCTATGGGTATATAAAGGTCACTAACTGAGGAAAGTTCATCCCGATTGATGATTTGTATCATTGCATAAAAATACCTTACCCATTAGGTTTGCCGTAAAAGCAAGTTATTTATTACACTGGTGTTACATTGCTTTTACAGACCTTTGCGGTTTATGAAACCCTTTCTTTTTCAAAACAAATTACTGGTAATAGGCCTTGTGCTAGGTGCTGTTGCAGGGTTTTTGTATTGGAAATTGATAGGCTGCAATAGCGGCACCTGTATGATCACTTCAAGATGGCATAACAGTACAGCTTATGGCGCAGTAATGGGTGGTTTGTTTTTAAGCATTTTTAAAAAAGAAAATAAAACATAGTGAACGAAACTTGCAAGAAAAGAATGAACGAAACAACAAATAAAACAGAAACATTTAGTGGCATTATCAATGGCGACAAACCAGTGCTAGTTGATTTTTTTGCAGAATGGTGCGGTCCCTGCAAAATGATGAAGCCAATACTGGAAGAGCTTCGTACAAAAATGGGCGATGACATAAGGATCATTAAAGTTGATATTGACAAAAGCCCGGTAGCTTCCTCCCAATATAATGTAACCAGTGTGCCTACTCTTATGCTTTTTCAAAAAGGAAATATATTATGGCGACAACCCGGTGTGGTTCCTGCTGTTTCATTACAAAAAATAATTTCTCATTTTATATCACAAAATAATGCCCAGTAAAAAGAACCGTGGATATCTCATTTCTACTTTAGATTGTCGTTGTCCCAGATGCAGAGAAGGAAAACTTTTCAAAAATAATGTTAGCATTAGTCTTAAAAAAAACATGGCAATGCCCAAAACCTGTACAGTATGCGGGCAGCCTACTGAAAAAGAACCAGGCTTTTATTATGGTACCGGCTATGTTAGCTATGCATTGGGAGTAGCAATATGTGTAACTACGTTTATTGCATGGTTTGTATTGATAGGAATGTCAACACACGATAACCGGTTTTTCTATTGGCTTATTACCAATGCCGTCATTTTAGTTGTTATTCAACCGTGGATGATGCGCATATCAAGAAGCGTTTGGATCTCATGGTTTGTAAAATACGATCCTGACTGGAAGATGCATTCTTTAACGAAAGAAGATATTGAACGGATTATTCCTGAACAACAGATGAATTAAGATTTAATAAGTAGCCCGGCCACCGGTTAAATCAAAAGTAAATCCTGTTGTAAAGCTGTTTTGTTTAGAAACAACATAGGCTGCCAGATTTGAAATCTCATCCAAAGTTCCGCACCTTTTCATGGGTATCTTATCGGTCATATATTTTATCTGGGATTCCGGTACCTTATCAAGAAGAGGCGTTCTGATCACTGCTGGAGCAATTGCATTAATAGTTATTCCAGTTTCAGCATATTCTTTACCCTGAACCTTTGTCATTCCAATCAACGCTGCCTTTGAAGAAGAATAAGCCAGCATTCTTGCATTACCCTCCTTCCCTGCAATAGAGGCCATATGTAGTATCCGGCCATAATTCATCTTCAACATATGCGGAAGAACTGCCTTCGCTGTATAAAAACAACTCATAAAATTTAACTCAAATACTCTGTGCATGTCTTCGCTGCTAACTTCATGGCTTAATCCGCCAACAACGCCAGTAATTCCAGCACAATTAATTAGTATATCAATCTTTCCAAAAAGATGTATGACTTCTTTTACGGCTTTGTCTACTAATGCTTGCTTAGTGACATCGATTGGAAACAATCTTGCTTTTGTTTTATACTTTTTAAATTCTGTTTTCAGTCCTGTTTCGTTTATATCCAATAGTGCAACATTCGCCCCTTCTTTTAATAATCTTTGCGCAACAGCCGATCCGATTCCTGATGCTGCCCCAGTAATCACTGCTACTTGGTCATTAAATTGATTTGCTTTTACAGATTCTGGTTGAGATATCGTTTCGCGACTATTCAATTTACTGCCATCTACAAACTCTTTATTTCCCGAAACACCGACACCCACAGAGACAACCTTTTTCTGATTTTTAATTTTCATAAAATAAATTATTAATGTGATTTATATATAGATCCCAAACTTGTCATTAAAAATTATTTAACTACTAAATGCGTGAACGGTGCAACATGCGCCTGTAAAAAAACGAGTATCCCAACCAATGCTGCTAAAGCAATGCTGTGAAAAAATACAAAGCGTAAAATTTTCCCTTCATGTCCATAC
>DASRRA010000482.1:0-5517 GCA_035696085.1 Bacteroidia bacterium
AATTAAAAAAGGACTGCGAAACCGTGGGTATAACACTCCTTTAATTGCAGACATCCATTTTACCCCTAATGCGGCTGAATTAGCGGCCCGTATTGTAGAAAAAGTAAGGGTTAACCCTGGAAATTACGCAGATAAGAAGAAATTTGAATCATTTGATTATTCCGATGCCGGCTATATTGCCGAGCTGGACCGTATCCGTGAACGATTTACCCCTTTGGTAAAAATCTGTAAGGAATATGGCACCGCTATGCGGATTGGTACCAACCATGGCTCCTTAAGTGATCGAATTTTAAGTAGATATGGCGATACGCCGATAGGGATGGTGGAGAGCGCCCTTGAGTTTTTACGGATTTGTGAGGATAATAATTATTACAACATTGTACTTTCCATGAAAGCCAGCAATGCCCATGTAATGGTACAAGCGTATCGCTTATTGATCCAGAAAATGAAAGAAGCGGGTATGAATTATCCACTGCACTTAGGAGTTACTGAGGCTGGGGATGGTGAAGATGGACGTATTAAATCGGCTGTTGGAATTGGTACCTTACTGGAGGACGGAATAGGCGATACGATAAGGGTTTCCTTAACAGAAGACCCTGAATTTGAAATACCGGTTGCTAAAAACCTGGTGGAACGCTACAATAAAAGAGCGGGACATACAGCTATTCCGGGAATGAACAAGTTACCATATTCACCTTACGACTATAAAAGAAGAGAAACACGGGAAGTAATCAATATTGGGAATGCGCAAGTACCACGGGTAGTTGCTGATTTCAGCGAACAACAAACATTGAAACCGGCAAGTTTCTTTGCAGTAGGCTACAGCTACTCGATACCTATGGATAAATGGAACTTGAGTGATCAGGCATGTGATTATATTTTTGTAGGAGACAACAACGTAGATTTTGAAATACCGGGAACATTGGGATTGATTTACAACGCCGCTACCTGGAATGGTCTAACGAATAAAACAAGAAGTTACCCATTATTTACAACATCAGCTTACCTGGAAGCAAAAACCAAATCACCGGAGTTGAATTTTGTTAATATCACAATACAAGAATTGATGAGTACCGAGTTGCAAACTAACTTGTTTCAGCAATTGGAAAAAGATAAAAGTGTGCTGGTGATTGAAACCTCCAACACGCATGGAATGGCTGAGCAAAGAAGAATGCTGGTAGAATTACAAACTAAAGAATGTACTGTTCCTGTCATCATCAAACGCAATTATGAAAAAATTTCAGAGGAGCAATTTCAATTGTATGCATCTACTGACTTAGGTGCTCTATTATTGGATGGTTTTGGAGATGGTATCTGGATAAAGCAACAAGGATGTACATCTGCTAAAAATGTAAATTCAACAGCCTTCGGAATTTTGCAGGCAACACGCACACGCATTTCAAAAACAGAATATATATCCTGCCCTTCTTGTGGAAGAACATTATTTGACTTACAGGAAACAACAGCGAAAATACGCAGTCGTACAGATCATTTAAAAGGGGTGAAGATTGGAATTATGGGATGCATTGTAAACGGACCTGGTGAAATGGCGGATGCAGACTATGGATACGTAGGAACAGGTGTAGGAAAAATAACACTCTACAAAGGAAGAGAAGTGGTAGAACGAAACATCAATTCAGAAAAGGCCGTGGATGCACTCATTGATTTGATTAAGAAACATGGCGATTGGGTGGAGAAAGAAACACATTAAAAAAAGAGGTTGTTTAGACAACCTCTTTTTTGTTTTAATTATTTATCACATTGCCCTAAAAAATACTGCGTCGTGCCTTTCCCCCAGCGTGGATGAATGCTGCTTGCCGGTTTAAAGCTCTCGTATAATTCCAGCGCTTTGGTATATGATACCTTTGCTTTGTCTTTTCCACCGCCAAATGCAGATGGCGTATAAAACAATGACATTCCTTCCAGCATCCATGGTCTTGGATTAGCAGGATCCAATTTTTTTGCTTTCTCTCTTAATTGTGCTGCTTCTGAACCATACTTTCTTCCTCTTAATGCAGGATTCACACTAATACGTGCAGCAGCAATTTGTGCTTTCAATGCTTGTATTTCCGAATTATCAGGGTTTAATGAATCCGCTTTGTGTACCAATGCATCGGCTTTATCACAGTAGGTATCAATATCATTACCTTTGGTTGCATAGGTCATGTTTACGTTGCAATAGGCCGCATAATAGTAGGGCAACCATTCTTTTTTCTCTGCATTCGCAATGCGTTCAAAATTATTTTCAAGAGGTTGCAATTGATCAATGGTTCTGGATGTATCTACAGCAGCGACATTTTTTTCCATGGCATCCAGGTATTTCTTATTCTGAGCCATTGCACCCAGGTTTAAGCAAACAAGTGCAAGTAGAATTGTTTTTTTCATTGGAATTGATTTTTGTTGGTTAAAAATTTTCGTTGAAAATACTAAATTAATTATTGTTATCAATTACTTCTTTTGAACGATCCTGGCCAAAGGAAAGGAAAAGTCCGATGAAGAAGAAACGTTTAGCAGGTGTCGTAATAGCTGTTCTTCTTTCCAAATCATAGGAATAGCGGTAACCAAAAATCTGTGTGCTGCCCAATGCATTTGTTACAGAAACCGCAAGTACGGCAAAACAGTTTTTAATTTGACGCAGGTAAGCAGCATTTACACCCAGTGAATGATAGTCAATTGTTCTATCCGACATAAAATCGGGATTGCTTGGATTGTAATAGGGGCGCCCTGTTGCATAGCTGTATGTAGCTCCGGTACTTAAATTTAACTTGGTAAAGAATTTTTTGAAAACTACAGATGCCGTGTGTGTGGCTGCAAAAGGAGGTGTTACTTCCTTTGGATAATTTAACCATTTACGTTTTGTATCCAGGTACGTATAAGACACCCAGTAATCAACACCTTTAATGGTTTTTTTATCGCGCCAGAAAACATCTAATCCCTGAGCATATCCGCTACCGGCATTGCTTACCTGACTATTGGTTGAAAGTGGAATGGAAATATTGTTGTTGATTGGTACGAATCGCGCGTTTGTATCCGTCAACGTTAAGTTATCATATTTTTTATAATACACTTCCACACGCAACGTATGATAATCATCTACACGCTGAATGTTGGCGATGTAATGCGTTGCTTTATTATAGCTGGGGATGTAAGGGTAAAAAAGATAATCCCTGTCAGGCTTTTGATAAAACTGTCCGTAGGCAACAGACACCTGGCTATAATTACCAATTTTATAGGATAAAGAAGTACGTGGAGAAATTTTCATTTTACTCATAAGTGTCGAATATTCACTTCTTACACCGGCTCTCCAAACTAATTTTGTACTTAAGAAGATATCAGCTTCCAAAAACTCAGCAGAGTAATTATCAAACACATCCTTCTTAAAATACTTGTTTTTAAAACCATCATAGGCATATTGATACTCCACGCCGATACGGATAACAGATAGTTTTCCAATCACGCGACTCACCATTAATCTTCCTTGTGATAAATCACTTTGTGAACGCATCGTATCGTAATTTGTATTGATCTTATCCAGGTTAGTGCTGTAAGAAACGCCAGCCGTGAGGATATAGTGTTCTCCCAGACGCTCTTTATAAGTTAAGTTGGTGTAGATATTTGTATTGTTTAGTTCAAATAAATTTTTGAAAGGTTGGATGCTGTCAATACTTAATGTTTTTAAGCCCAAATCGGATAAATTAAAATATCCATAAAATTTTAAGATACCAGTTTCCGATGTTTTTCTTCTGAAGTTCAATGAACCTCCTGAAAACTGCGGTGCACGCGTGTACTCAGGAGTTTGTTTAATAAGCTGGAAGTAGGGAAGTAAGTTCGCATAATTGATATCAAAGCCAGCACTTGTTTTTTTATCTTTAAATAAATGATTATGTCCCGCCCCGACACCAACTGATGAAATGGAAACGGTGGATGCAGTGAGGTCAGGCAGATCCTGTGTTTCCAAAGCAAGTACAGATGACATTCCTTGTCCGTATTGTGCAGAATAACCACCGGTACTAAAAACAGTTCCCTTAAATAAGAAAGGAGAGAACCGGCCCCTGGAAGCGATATCCGGGCTGGCCGTAAAGAAAGGATTGTTCACCACCATTCCATCTATTATGGTTTTTGTTTCTGCTCCGGTGCCTCCACGAACGAAAAGTCCTTCTGATTCTCCCACCTGTTGTGCTCCTGGCAATGTCTTCAAGGCACCCACAATATCCCCTTGAGCGCTTGCTGTAGTAACAATATCCAGCGGTTTTAAAACAGTGGTTCTTTTTTCATCACTGGCTTCAATGGTTCCGGCTGAGATCGTTACGACTTTTAACTCATTCAATGTTTCTTTCAACACCACATTATAGATCAATTCTTGTCCGGATAAATGAATTTTTTTGCTGGATGTTTCATACCCGATAAAGCTGGCTACAATGGTTACTTCACCGGTATCCGATGCCACAAAGGAGTAATTTCCGTTGGCGTCTGTAGAGGTTCCATCGTAACTGTCCTCAATACGTATGTTAACTCCGGGAATGGATTGTTTTTTTGTATCCGTTATTTTTCCTGAAATTTTTGTTTGTGCAATTGCACCTTGCAGGCAAAGAATAAATGATAGTAAGAGTAGAATTTTTTTCATAAAAAAATAATTAATGATGAGGCAAAAATAAAAGAGACGGAAGGATTAATCAATGTTTATTTTTACTATTCGGTAAGTGGTATAAATGGGAGGGTGAGCATAATTTGGTGATAGGTAAATAAAACTATTTTCCCTTTATCTCTGCCTCGCTCAACGTTTTTAATGCAGTTCTCCTGTTTTTTTGATGTTCCGCTTCTGTTTCAGCATTTGGTACCAGTGGCTTGCTTTCTCCATACCCATTTGCCATTAATCGCTCAGGAGCGATACCCTTTGAAATAAGGTAGTTTACACAATTTTTTGCTCGTTCTTGTGAAAGTTTTAAGTTGTAGGCTTCATCTCCTTTTTCATCCGTATGCGAGCTAATCTCTACTTTTAAATTATTGTTTAAGGTGAGGAAGTCTGCCAGTTGATCAAGCACAAGTTTTGAATCTGGTTTTAAAGTTGCCTCCCCCGGCTCATATTCAATACCCGGGATCACCATATCATCGTTCGGTATAACAGAAAGGAAAAACTCTTTTGAAAATTCCTGGGATTCTGTTAAGTCTTGTGTTGACAAGGAACTGGCATCGCCAAAATAACCAATCTTTTGCGCTTTAATATAGAAGTCGCGTCCATCTTTGATTGGAACAGAAAATGATCCGAGCGAATCCGTTGTTACGTAAAATGGAGCATCCTCTGCATGTGTATCTACGAATGTAATTAAAACACCTGGCAAGGTTCTGTTTGAAGATGCATCATAAACCGTTGCTTTGAGTAAAAAATCGTTTGCCTTTTTGGAGAAAGCATATAATTTATAGCAAGCACCACCGGAACAGGATTTACATTCTTCACGGTCAGAAGAAACGAAACCATTTAACTGATCACGTTCCATTACAAAATAAGCATCATCTTTA
>DASRRA010000483.1:0-13068 GCA_035696085.1 Bacteroidia bacterium
GTCGTGAACGTATACAAAATTATTTCCTCTGCCACTGATGATCAATGGTACTGCGGTATTTTGCCGGATATAATTGATGAGCCCGTCGCCACCGCGAGGGATGATGAGATCCAGTTTATAAGGATTTTCTTTTAATAAGCGTTGTGTTTCCGTACGGTCAATATCCAGGTAGGTAATCAGGTCGGCTGGTAATTGATTTTGTTCTAAGGCCTGTTTCCAAAGGGATACCAGGTACAGATTGGAGTTTTTGGATTCTTTTCCACCTTTTAAAAAGATACGGTTACCCGCTTTAAAAGCACTGATGGCAGCCTCTATGGTAACATCAGGGCGTGATTCGTAGATAATTAAAATGCGTCCGAAGGGAACCACCTTGTTCTCTACCTTCATCCCGTTGGGGTGATTATAAACGCTTAACACAGCTCCCTGAGGATCTTCCAGGGCAATTACTTCTTCAATCGCATCGATCATGCCTTTCACCTTTTTGTCGTCCACTTTTAATCGGTCAACAAGTGTAGGGTCCAGGTCACCGGCTAGTTTCAGGTCCTGCTGATTCTGTGCAACTAATTCATCCTTGTGTTTGGCAATAAGTGTTGCTAAATCACGAAGTGTTTTATTTTTAAGGGTAGTTGTTACAATCATTTTTAAAAAGCAATGGGAAGGCAGAGAGCGTCTTCAAAAAACGATGCAAAGGTGAGAAAAAAAGTGGATAACTCCGTCAGTTATCCACTTTTTGTTGCCGGATTAGGCTTTTTGTTTTTCAAACATTTTTTCGAATCGTTTTTGCATTTCAGGGAAACTTACGTCCTCCTGGTGAGTTGAGATCATCCATTTGAATCCAAATGGATCTTCTACAGAGCCCGTGCGGTCTCCATAAAACATGTCTTCTACTTTCATCACCTCTTTGGCACCGGCAGCGATGGCTTTTTTGAAGGCGGCATCGGTATCTTTTACATATAGGCCAAAATTAGCAGGACTTCCTTTTAATGTTTCAACGCTTTTGTTGCCCCATTCGGGGTTTTCATCAGCCATCATCAGCAGGTTTCCCTCAATTTCTATTTCAGCATGTCCAACTTTTCCATCGGGTGTATACAGGATACCTTTTTCTGTTGCACCAAATGCCTTTTTATAAAATTCAATTGCCTTTTTACAATCTTTAAATGTAAGATAGGAGGTTACTGGAGTAGCTCCTGGATAAACGTGGGATGTTTTCATGGCGTTTCTTTTTTGGTTATTGATTTTATTATTAAGAACTGCCTTAAAAGTATTGATTTTATTAGTGAAATCAAAGGTTGCTTATGTGTATAATTGACCCCAGGTTTATGTTAAGATTGTATTTTTTTTTTGTCGGACAGTTCTTTTTCATAAAGAACCTCTCTCATAATTGGACTTCCTCTCCAATTAATTTGACACGTATCGGAGTTTTTTCCAGAAAGCGCAAAATAAAATTCTTACGCATTGGGCAACGGTATTTACTTATCTAAATATAAGATAATGTTGATAAGTGGTTATCATGAAATGCTAAAACCGGTCAGAATAATAAATGAAATGTGTGATTGCGTCACGTAAATTATCATTATAAAGACCTATTTCTTCAAAAAATAAAAAAACAGCGTTGGCAAATCACTCTTTTTAGTATTTTCGCTGTCCTAAAAACGGACCTATCCTGGTTTAAAGAATTTTATAACGACATCCCCATATTTCTGTTTATGAATTCAATTCGAATTATTTTTAGTGTAGTTTTAGTTGTACTCCTGAAGAGCGTGTATGCACAGCCCTTACGCCCGGCAGGCAAGTATGAGGTTGCTGATACGACCATTGAGGTATACAATGTAGGTGAGTTCAACACCATTCGTGAATTCAAAACCATTCATGGAACAAATGTAATTCAGTATCGTGAATTCAATAAGCTCACTAAAAAATTGAGAGAAGAAGGTGTATTCAAAAATGGATACAGCAGTGGGACATGGAAATTTTATGGATGGACAGGTCGTTTAAAGCGAGAGGTGGATTATGATGGGCAGGTAAAAACCTATTATGTAAAAAAGGAAGGAGAGCTGGAAGTTACCGAAGAATCGGCGGCGACATTTGATTTTGAAAAATTCAAACAGGATTCGCTTTTCGCAGCAAATTATCGTAAGAAAAAAAGTGCTGCTGTAATGGCTGCCAACTCAAAAGCCGTAGTACCAACTGTAACGACTACCACAACTACTACCACCACAACCACTACGACTACAGCGGCAAATACTACATCAACGATTACGGAGCAAAAGAAAGACACGACTGGCATAGTTGTCAAAGCTCCTGCTGCAACAGTGGACTCTACAAAAAAAACGAATATTGGTTTGCTGGCAAAGTTAAATGTGTTCAAAAAATCAGATGCTAAAAAAGAAGAGAAGACTGCTGTTGACTCTACCAAAACAACATCAGCGGCAGTAGTAGCAAAACCAACTGAAACAAAGAAGGAAGGCCTTTCAGCTGAGCCTAAAAAAGAAGCTGCACCGGTTGCGAAATCAAGCCCTGTAAAAAAAGAAGAGGAAGCCAAACCAGCTCCAGCTGCAGCGACGAAACCTGCAGAACCAAAGAAAGAAACCCCGGCACCAGTAGCTAAACCAGCTGAGCTAAAAAAAGAAACAGCTCCGACACCTGCTCCTGCAAAAAAGGAAGAAGTAAAACCCGCTCCGGCAGCAAACAAACCGGCTGAGCCTAAAAAAGAAGCTGCACCGACACCTGCACCCGCTCCCGTAAAAAAGGAAGAAGTAAAACCCGCTCCGTCAGCAAGCAAACCAGCTGAGCCTAAAAAAGAAGCAGCTCCTGCACCTGCTCCTGTAAAAAAGGAAGAAGTAAAATCCACGCCGGCAGCAAACAAACCAGCTGAGCCCAAAAAAGAAGCAGCTCCCGCTCCTGCACCTGCTGCTGTAAAAAAGGAAGAAGTAAAATCCGCTCCGGCGGCAAACAAACCAGCTGAGCCTAAAAAAGAAGTTGCACCGACACCTGCACCCGCTCCCGTAAAAAAGGAAGAAGTAAAACCTGCTCCAGTTGCAAGCAAACCAGCTGAGCCCAAAAAAGAAGCAGCTCCCGCTCCTGCACCTGCTCCCGTAAAAAAGGAAGAGGTAAAACCAGCTCCAGTTGCAAGCAAACCGGCTGAACCAAAAAAAGAAGCGACGCCAACACCTGCACCAGTCTCTGTAAAAAAGGAAGAAAATAAATCTGTTCTTACGAGTTCTATGAAACCGGTTGAACCAAAAAAAGAAGTAGCACCAACACCAGCGCCAGCAATTAAACCAGCGCCCGTAAAAAAAGAAGAAGAAAAGAAACCTGCTCCAGCTGCGGCAAGTAAACCATCAGAACCTAAAAAAGAGGCTACACCAGTTACACCAGCGAAACCAACACCTGCTAAAAAAGAAGAACCTACAAAAACAGCAGCACCTGTAAATAACAAAACAATTGTAAATGCAGGTACGAACAACACGCAAAAAAATGCAAGCGCTCAACAAAAAAACAACGTAACAAGTACTGTAAAACCTGTTGTAGAAAACAAACCTAAAACTGTAGCAGATACCACCAATCAAAAAGTGAATGATGCACTAACGAATAAGTGGTTGGCTCTGAAAAAGGAAAATGATAAACTAGCGTTAGCCTTAAAAGCAAAAAAAGATTCACTTGTTGCGGATTCTATAAAACATGGTTTGAAAAGAGCTCCTGTGGAGAAGAAAGAAAAAACCTCAACCGCAGGAGCATCAAAATAGTGTGAGTAGCGTACGATGTCTTATTTACAATTCAATGATTTTTGAAAATCCTTCACACGCTGAATTGCTCTTTTTAAAGCTGGTTCCGCTGCACCTTGTGCCCTTTTTTCAGAATTCATTAAAAATGTACTGTCTTTGATTTGATTCACAGCATTCATTTCCCATTCCTTTGCATATTGCCTGGCAATATCTTCCTGCATCATCTTTAACTGATCAGGTGTTGTGTTAGCAGGTACAGTGAGTTTTATTTTTTCTACATTCTTTTTTGTTTTTGAAAACTCGCTTTTCAATACTTTTTCATAATCCTCCAGATGTGAAAGCTCATGTATCTCAATCCCGATTTCCGGAAACGACGGGCCTGATGAAGATGTCTCCACACCGCCGGATGCCAACGCTCTTTGCATCGTATCCAGTGCATCTTTTGCAATCTTGCAATTTTGAATATTCCCATTAGCTCCAATACTGGGATCTTTGAAACGCATCGGCTTTTGTAACTTTTACACGATATTCCATTTTATCATTTTGATAAATGCAACAACCCAATGCAAAATTACCGACTGTGGTTGCTCCCGCCAATTGCTTACCTGGTTGCAGTCCATCAATGTCGGCATCGGTTAAACTTCTGTACGCAGCTATTTCAGGGTCTGTAAAATTATTGAAATCACAAGCATTATCAGATACACCAATAACACTCAACTTAAAATCAAATGTTAAATCCGCAACAGGTGCCTTGGAGTCATCATATTTTGGACCTTTGTATTCTTTTACTTTTACATTCGGAGCGGTCAAAAACCCATTGGCTGCCAACACTGGCGCCACCGTATTTAATGGAGTCCAGTGTAATTCTGAACTCAGGAGTAAGAGTTGCCATTTTTTTAGTTGTCTAAGTTTGTGAATGAAAGAAACCACTCTTTGACTAGTATGCGCATTACTAACAAGATTGGCGATTAACGATTGTTAATCTCTTCTAAAGAAGATATGGAAGGGATGAAGTTTTGGATTGTTATGATACAGACAATTTTTTAAATCCCTGAACCCTTTAATGGTTCAATGTCATCATCAGTAGCATCCTCCTCTTTTTGCTTGAAGGGATTCAGCTTATTCATATTACTCCATTTCGGTAGCGTTAAATGAAAGGTAGCACCAATCACATAATTGGTTTTTGGTGCGGAGGTAACGATCAAATCCGGCTGTAAAAGATAGAACAGGGAAATACTTTCGTATTTATTGCATTTATAGCTGAGTTGGGTTACATAGCGGATGCGGCTGAAACGGGGTGCTTCTGTGGGTTTGAAAAGAAGATAAGGTTCAGCAGAAAGAGAAAGCTGTAAAGGACTGCTTATGCGATAGGTAAGACGTAATCGGTTTCTCCATTCGGTATAAGGTTTATCAGCAATGTAATCACCTGTAAAATAGTTGTGTGTATTTTGTACAGCTGTTCGGAGTGTTGCAAACGAACGATAGGTTAACGATTGCTTGTAAGTGAACCCAAAATAAAAAGTATGCTGATCATTTTTATGATTGGTGTTAATCTGATACAACAATTCGAAATTCAGATTTTTTCGGATGTCTTTACCGTAAATGAAATAAATATTAGCCCTGTTAAACTGAGAAACATTTTCATCGAAACGTACCTGGTACTGAAATTCAACGTACTGTTTTTTTTGAAATTTCTTTTCCACCTGGAACCAGGTCCATAACTGAAAATCATTTTCCCTGTTCGTTTGAGATTTTACCAATGATGGGAAAAGAAAGAGTGAAGCAAGAAAAAAAATAGTTTTTTTAAAACAACTTCGGGGTATACAATTCATCATTGGAAAGAGGCATGTTTTTTTAATTAAGCTTTCTAAGCTAAATTTACAAAAAAGTAGCATGCGGCTAACATTTTATCCAAAAAAAACAGCGTGTATGCAAGGCTGAAAGTAGCGCTGGTAGTAAGTTTTAATGATAACAATTATTTATAAACTTCTCCATCTTTAATAACCGTTATATTGGAATTGAAATTTAAATAATCCTCAAATGGATTTCTTTCCCAAATAATCAGATTTGCTTTTTTGTCAGTTTCCACGCTTCCCACTTTGTCGGCAATACCTAATGCTTTTGCTCCATTGTAAGTTGCTATTTTAAAAATAGAAGCAACATCAAATCCATATTGAGCAAAAATAATGAGTTCTGAAATATTGACTTTGCCTCCCTGGGGCATATCGGAGCCCAATCGTATTTCAATCCCACTGCCTTGCATTTGTTTAGCATACTGCATAAGGATTACAAAATTATCCATACTGCGTTGAAGTTGTTGAGGTGTAGCCACTGTATCCGTCGGTTTAGCTGTAAAGCAGGTAGGGGAGAACTGATAGTAAAGCCGGTGCAAAGTTGTAGAAAAAGTAGTTTTATTTGCAGCAAGTGTTTTAATGAGTGCATTCATTTCGGCTGATCTATGCTCCTTTGCATAGCGAACTTGCTCCAGGAAATAAGCGATCACTTTTGCTTCTGAATCCATCTCTCCATAATTCTTTTGAAAACTTTCATTTACAAGTTTCCAATCATCTTCATTTAATACACTATTTTGAATGGTAATGAGGTGTTCAAAATTTCTTACCCCTTTTGTCAAGGCGTATGGCATTTTTATAAATTCCGGATTGAAATCACCGATATGGCCATATATAATCATTCCCAAACTATCAGCCACTTTAAATACAGTAGAGAATTCAGGTTCTCGTATGCGGGAATAGATTTTTAAATGCCGTATCCCTAATGCATAAGCATCCAGTATTTTTTTTCGTGCTTCCATTGGAGAGCTTGCTAAGGTATGAGCAATGTATGGTGTCCTGTTTTCCTTGGATACAAAAGCACCGGCGCTCATCATAAAATCAACACAGTTTGATTTAGGTTGCGTCCATCCCATCATTTGTTTGAGCCAATTTTCCGGTTGACCCATCGTCATAACGGTTGTAGTTCCATAGCGTAGGTATTCATCTGATAGTTGCTTGCGTAATATGTCTAAACTATCTTTCGGTAAAAACAGAGGCGCTCTTTCATAATCACCAAAAACATCAGTAGGGTGAATGTGTGTATCAATTAAACCGGGTGTAACCAGTTTTCCGTTGGCATCAATTGTATTTTTACTTTCAAAAGCTTCATCTGATATATTTTCAATAATACTCTTGCGAATAAATATATTTTTGTTTTTTAAAACTTGTCCGGTCCTTACATCAAGAACGCTTGCATTTGTAATTGCTAAATCGTAAGGATTTTTTGTTTTACAACCATTCAGTAAAGCAAGTGTAATGATAATACTCAGTAATTTTTTCATGGGGGGTAAAACAAAGAATTGTGTTGTTTTGCGAATTGCATCAAAAATACTAAAAGATGAATGGTAGGGTATCTGTTTTAACAAAATATAAGAAGATCGTTTTATGAATTTAGTTAACGGTAGGCATTCTTTATTTAACGGTACAACGCTGTAAATATATTAAATAAGCAAACTCACTTGGTTTATAAAATGTAGGCGGTCTTATAAAACCGCCTACATTTTAATCTTATTCCTTCACCACTCTTCTTATCTCTTCAGAGCCATCCGGACGGATTATTTTTAAAAGATAGATTCCACTTTCGAATGCCGACATATTTAACTCTTCTGTTGCAGCAGAACTAACACCTGCATATAATTCTTCTCCTAATAAATTTACAAGCCTAATGGAAGTGTTTGCAGGTAGCCCACTTACAGTTAATGTAGATTTAACAGGATTAGGATAGATGGATACATCATTCTTTGTAGCAGGAGGTGATAGCGCACTATTTTCCGCGTCCAATGTTCGTTCGTTAAAATAAGTAAGCTCGCAGGTATAAAAGGAATTATCACAGCTGTGTCCCGCATCAATGGATAATAAATGGATGCCGTTTCCAGAAAAGCAAAGCAGTTCATCGCCAATATCCGTTACATGGAAAAAAGGGCTCAAAAATTTGGTGCTGCCAATACCTTCAATCCACGATTCATTTTGAAACGGATCAAAGACATATTTTTTCCGTTTTGTACCATCGCTCATTGTAACGGTTTTAATGCTTTTAACCGGGAATTTTTCCAAGCTGTAAATATTAGATAAATAGCGCCCTGTTCTGGAGAAGAAAAAATCCATGCTATAGGTTTTAACGGTGTCACCCACATGGTGAGTAGTGAAATCATAAATAACATATTCTTTGCCTTTGGGATTATTGGCTGTTGGTACAACAAATATTTTCCGATTGTGCTCACGAATGGCCGTGTAGTATTGAGCACTATCGATATTAAAAATAAAGTTGCAGGAAGTGCAAGGAATGGTTCCTTCAAATTTTACCTGAATGTAAATTTTATGATACACCTTAGCATTGATAAGTGTATCACCAAAAATTCCTGCTTTAATAATACCAGATCGATAACCTGTTAAATCATATTCGCAATGAGAGGATGTCCAAAACGCATCTTTTGTTGGAAACGGAACATAGGTTTGAGCATATGTTTTTGTAAGCAAAAGGAAGCAAAAACCAATTAACAGTTTTGGGATGTGTAGTTTCATATATTGTTGGGTTTTAAAATGAATTATAATTAATAAAGAAACAACTACCTGTTTCCAGCGCTGGATTTGTTGTTCGCGTTCACTGACTGCAGATAATAACCATAGTTTAATTGATTTTATAATTTATTTGAAAAACTCAAAGTGACTTTGTACATTTGTTTAAACTAAAACTATGATCATGAAAAAAGTAAGTTTAATACTGTTGAGCAGTTTGTTTATAGTAACAACTTCTTTTGCTCAGACTCAACCCAACAATTCTACTCAATCTGCACAAACCGAATCAAAAGATCCTGTTAAAAAAGATGTAAAAGAAAAACAGGATACAAGCCATCACAAGCCCACCAATCAGCCTCACCCAAATGGTAAAAACAATCATGGGATGGAAATGAAAGCAAAAAATAAAGCAAAACAAACTGAAAAAAAAGAGGAAAATAAGGCGAAACAAGATGAACACAAAGCGGTAAAAGCAGCAAAGAAAAATAAATAGGAGTGTATCGGATCAGATTCGTATCCCCATTACCAGGATATCATCTATTTGCTCGCTTTGTCCAATCCATTTGGTAATGGTATCATCCAGGCTTTGCTTTTGCTCCGTCATCGTTTGCTTATGAATGGATACAAACAAATCTTTGAAAGGTTGATAGTAGAATTTTTTCTTTGTCACTTCTCCTTTTTGATCAGGAAAACCATCAGAGAATAAATAAATCATATCTCCTTTTTGTAGTTGTTTTTCGTTATTGGTGTATCGAACTTCCTGTTGATCATTGGCTACTATACCTGTCGACATTTTATCTGCTTTTATTTCTGTCAGTTCGCCGCCTCTCACAACGTAAACAGAGTTTCTGGCGCCAGCATATTGCAATATATTTTTTTGATCAATGCTAATAATGGCAATGTCCATTCCATGCTTCACCGTTTCTTTTTCTTTACCTTTCGAAAGTCGGTTTATAATTTCCTTGTTCAGAGCAGTAAGCATGGAACCCGGTTCTGCATTTTCTTTCTTTCCCACAACGTTTTCCAACATGTTGTTTCCTAAGAGCGACATAAAGGCTCCTGGAACTCCATGGCCGGTGCAATCCGCAACAGCACAAATGAGTGTTTCGTCTTTTTTTCCGATCCAATAAAAATCACCACTCACAATTGATTTAGGTTTATAGAGAATAAAATGTTGTGGAAAGAATTCGTTTAATTTTTCATCATCAGGAAGAATGGCTTCCTGTATGGTTTTTGCGTAATCAATGCTATCCGTAATTAAAACGTTTTTATTATGAATTTCCTGTTTTTGCTTTTCAAGTAACAGGTTAGCTTTTTGTTTAAAACGGTAACGGTTATAAAGTGTAAATGATAATATAATCAAAAGCCCTAATCCACTTATTAAACCAATTCTGACAATGCGTTGCTCTTTTAATGTTTTATTGGCAAGCTGCTGATCTTTGGTTAGTAATTGAATTTCTTTTTCTTTCTTATCCGTTTCAAATCTTGTATTCATCTCTACCATCTGCTTGGTACTGCGTTCGTTCAGAATTGTATCTTTTATAGCAGTAAATAACTTGTTGTATTGTAGGGATAGCTTATAATTTCCGAGTTTTTCGTAAATGCTGGTCAGGTTTTGATAGGAATCACGAATGCCTTCTTTAAAATTAATTTTGGTTGCAATCTCAAGCCCTTGTTGTGTGTATTTTAAAGCTTCCTCGTAATTTCCTTGTTTTTCATAACAATTGGATAATCCATTGCAAGCCTCGAGATATCCTGCCTGGTCACCAATCTCTTTGTAAATTTTAAGGCTTCTGGTATAGTAGGGGATGGATTCTTTTAGTTTATTTTGTTTCACATACAAATTTCCAATATTCAGATTGGACATGCCGATACCTTGCTGATCACCGATTTCCGTTCGTATTTTAAGTGCCTGAACATGGTTCGTTAGCGCATCTCTATAATTATCAATAGCCGTGTACGTATTGGCAATGTTGTTATAGGTCATCCCCATCCCATACTTATCATCAATCTCCTGTTTAATTTTTAAAGCACTGGTATAATATTTAAGTGCATCGGTATGACTGTTTTGATTTTCGAAAACGATTCCAATATTATTCAATGAAATGGAAGTTCCAAGCTTATCCTTTATTTCTTCCCGTATTTTAAGTGATTTGAAATTATAGGTGAGTGCATGGGAATAGTTTCCCAGGTTGAGGTAAGTCCTGGCCATGTTGCTGTATGCATTACCAACCCCTCGTTTGTCATTGACAGATTCATATAGTTTTCCTGCTTTGGCAGTAAATTCCAGTGCTTTTTCATAATCCCCCTGATCATTATACACATTCCCTAAATTGTTATAACAATTACCCATTCCTCTTTTGTCACCAATTTCTTTCATAATCTTTAATGACATTTGTGCATAGTCAATGGACCGCAAATATTCTCCCTTTGACCATGCAAGGGTACCTTCATTCAGGTAGGCGTAGGCTTTTCCTTTTTTATAATTTAGTTTTCGGGAGAGGTACATTAAATTTGAATTATATTCTCCTACTTTTTGCAAATCGTTCAGGTCACGACGGTAGGCCGCACAAAGGTCAATTAATGTAAGGCATTTTGCCGTGTCTTCGTGACTGGTTTTCAATATATTTAATAGACTGTCAACCCTGTGTGTTTGTGCAGCGGAGCGAAAGGTTAACGAAATGATGCTTATAAATACATAAAAAAGAGATCTCCACTTCATATCAGAAATTTTTTTATGCGGCTTTAATTTATATACAAGGCTTTCATATGGTTATGTATACTATATTTAAAGGCTTTTCGTTACGACAATAAAGTGGAAAATTTTACCTAATTTAAAGCTGAGATTTGATCATTCAACTGATGCGCTTTAATATGATCTATGTTTTGAAAAGTCACCATCTCAAGCGAGCGTTTAAAAGGGCGAAGCGACAAAAATCAAAAAGAAACTTGAATAGTAATTGATTTAAATCAAGTTATTACGCCTTGAGCCGTTCTCGTATAGCTGCCTCCAGCACATCCATATTTATATCTTTCACCGCTTTAAACTTTATACAATATCCGGTCACAGTTGCTTTACCCAATTGCTTTCCAAAGGTTTTAGTTAAGTACGTTTTATCATCAATACCGATAATATAAACAGAGATTCCGGTAGTATTGGCGCTTAAACCGATCTGATAAAACTCCCTCGTTTTTCCGCCGGTATATTTCATGGTTTGTGTTCCATATCCGATGTTGGGATTGGAAACGGTTTTGTTGTCTTCGTTTTTACCATCCAGAAACCACAACTTGCACCCTGGTTTTATTTTCAGGATCAGTTGATGCAAGTCTTGCATATCACTACGTTTGAGTTCAGGCTGACCGGCTATGTATTCCCTGATTTGGCTTTGTACTGTTTTAGCCATAGCGATTACTTTTTTTTTTTTTTCATTGTTGCTAGTAAATGATCCAGTTGGTTAAAGCGGGTGTTCCATAGTTTGCGAAACTGCTCCAACCATTTATCTATCTCTTTCATTTTATCCAGCTCAAGTGTGTAATAGATCTCTCTTCCTTTTTGCTCTTGTTTGATCAGTTCGCATTCTGTCAGAATACGTAAATGCTTTGATACCGCTTGTCGTGTGGTATTGAAATTTTCAGCAATGGCATTCGGTGTCATAGCTTGTAATGCGATTAATGTGATGATGGCCCGTCTGGTTGGATCAGCAATTGCCTGAAAGATATCCCGTCTCATTTTATAAGTGATTTGCTCGCGAAACTAATTGGTTGCAAATATATGTGCAACTTTTTGGTTTCGCAACTTTTTAAGAAAAAATTAAATTGTAAATATGTAGTAGAGGTACAGAAAAAAGCAAAAGGCTATCGTAAACCGATAGCCTTTTACAAAAAGCAATTCAATGAAGCGTTTTTATTTATTGAATTGCAATAGTTTTATTAAGTACTTTACCAGAAGCGTTTGTAACTTTCATAAAATACATTCCTACTGGTTGCGAAGAAATATCAACTGCAGTTTGTTTGGCATCAATAGTTGTATTTTTAAATACGAGTGCACCCAGCGTATTGTATACTTCAACAGAAGTTATATCTTGTGCTGCATCCAGTTTGAATAAACCCGCACTTGGATTTGGGTAAACAGATACAGCGAATACCGATGATTCTGAATTTTCGTCAGTTGCTGCTTGAAGCGCTCCACCCGACCATGGACAAGATCCCGGCGCCTGGCCACAACCTACGCCATAAACAACTAATGTATTTGTGTAGGTTTGAGAACCGCCACATGAAACTTTTGCTCTGAAAAATGTTCCACCTACAGACGAAGCGCTTGTAATATTTAAAGTAGATAAGTTTCCTCCGGATACATTTGTCCAAGCTGGAGGGTTACCATTAGCGTCAGGACATGCCCATCTTGTTTCCCATTGAATGGATCCAGTATATGCATAGGCTGTTGCCGTTACAACAGTGCGATTACAGAAATCGCTTCCATTGGCACTTGCGTATGGTGTACCGAAATAGGTGTAATTCTCACCGTCAATCTGATCATTCAAGCGATAAGCATTATCACCTGCATTCACAACACTTGCTCCATTGCTGTAAATGGTACCGGATGGTCCGAAAGCAGAAATGGTAGCAGATCCATTAGGAGAATTAATTCTGCCGAGTGTTCCGGTTGAACTACTTACAAAATATAAGGCACCTGCAGAACTTAATTCAATACCTGTATTATTATAAGCAGAAGAACTAGCTACACTCGTAATCGCGCCTGAACTCATTTGTAAATA
>DASRRA010000484.1:0-2052 GCA_035696085.1 Bacteroidia bacterium
TAATGTATTATACAAACCCACCTGGTTCCCTTCGCTTTGGTTATAATTTGTGTTAGAATTAAATCCAACGCGGAAATACTTTCCCACCTGCTGATCTAATGATCCCCGTATTGTATAGCGTTCATATTGCTGTGTTGGAACAATACCCTGGTTGAGGTAATAACCCAAACCAAAATTGTAACTGCCGGTTTCAGTACCACCAGAAAGGCTGATGTTATGATCTGTAACCAACCCTGTTTTGTAAAACAGATCCTGCCAATCGGTATTTATATCATTAGCTTCATCCTGCCCGTTATTGTATTGACCCCTTGCGGCACGAAGTGCTACAAATTGCGGTCCATCCATCATGGGGTATTTGGAAAAAACTTCTTGTGTACCAACATAAGCGTTATAGCTTATGCGGGGTTTTCTGTTCCTGGCCCCCTTATCGGTCGTTACAAGTATTACACCATTCGCACCGCGAGAGCCGTAAATAGCAGTTGCCGATGCGTCTTTAAGAATCTCAACACTCTTTACATCATTTGGGTTGATATCGGCCAGGGATCCCAAAAAGGGAATGCCATCAAGAACAACTAAAGGATTATTATCAGCGCTCAATGAACGGGTACCTCTCACACGGATCTGCATTGTAGCACCGGGCCGTGTTGAAGTTTGTGACATTTCCACACCGGCTATCCGTCCTTGTAATGCCTGAGAAATATTAGGCGCCGGTATCTCACGCATTTTATCGCCAGTGATAGAAACAACTGAGCCTGTAACAGCTTCTTTACGTTGTGTACCATATCCTACCACTACCACTTCTCCAAGTGCTTTATCCGCAGCAAGCAAGGTGATACTTAACGATGATTGATTATTAACTTTCACTTCTTTGGTTGCGAAATCAACCGCAGAGATTATCAATGTTGAATTGCCCGGAGCTGAAATCTGGAATTCCCCTAAATCATTACAGACTGTTCCATTTGTTGTTCCTTTTACCATTACTGAGGCATTTGAAACAGGTTTACCACCATCTGTTAAAACCTTTCCTTTAACCGTAATGTTTTGCGCAAATGCACAGACAGAGAATAGCAGCAATGAAAGTAGCAGGGGCATGATCAATCTCATCGACCGCAAATTCAATTGCTGCGACATGACCTTCAAAATGGAAAATTTTTTCATGATGTTCATTTTGGCATTTGAATAATTGTATTAGTTGAGAGCATGCAAGCACAGGCGTTACTGCGTAAAGCATCTTGCCTGGTATAGTACGTATCGGAGTTTGTTGACTTTTTGATTAAATGTTTAGTTCGGCAGAGAATTGCCGGAAGAACAAATGCAGTTGGTAAGAAAGATTTGTATAATCTTATTTTTCTCATACAGCAATAAAGAGTTTCGAATTCGTTTCAGATACCTGCAATCGATAAAACCTGGGCTTGACAAAACGAATATAGGAGTTTTTTTAAAAATTGCAACCGATTGCAATTTTTTTTTCAAAAAATGTTCCTTTACTTGTGCAGGATTATTGCCGCCATGTCTGAGCAAAAGGAAATAACGATCTATGATATTGCCAAGCATCTGAATATTTCAGCCACTACAGTAAGTCGTGGATTAAAAAATCATCCTACTATAAATAAGAATACCCGGAAAAAAATTGCGGATGCCGCGAAAGAATTGGGTTATCGTTCAAACACTTTTGCAAGCAGTCTCCGGAGTAAAAAAACCCATACAATTGGAGTGATCGTTCCCCGGCTGAACAGCAATTTTATGTCTTCCGTTTTGGCGGGCATGGAAGATGCGGCCAGCCGTGAGCATTATAATCTTATCATCACCCAATCATTGGAAAAAAGGGAAAAAGAAAAGGCCAATGCGCATACCATGTTTAATAAAAGGGTGGATGGCTTATTGATCTCCCTGGCCTATGATACAGAAAATATTCAGCATTTGCAGCCCTTCTTTAATAAAGGAATACCCGTTGTATTTTTTGACCGAACATACCCTCACAACGATAGTACAAGCATATTAATAGATAACTTCCAGGCCGCTTATGATGTCACCAAACACTTACTGGATAAG
>DASRRA010000485.1:0-1794 GCA_035696085.1 Bacteroidia bacterium
TCCCTGTTCCTACTGGGCTACCACCAGTTGCAGCTGTATACCAGTTGAGTGTATTGGCTCCCGTAGCATTCAAATCTACCACACCAGGACCACAACGTTCTGCTCCGGTGCCGGTTGGCGGGCTCATTAAATCAACCGTAATATAAGATGTTTTTGTTTCATCATCTTTTCCATTTGCATTGGTAGCAGTTAAGGTAACAGTATATTTTCCACTAGTTGTATAGGTATGAGACGGGTTTTTATCAGTTGATTTTCCGCCATCACCAAAATCCCAAGCCCAGCTTGTTGGTGAACTGGTTGATTTATCCGTAAATTGAACAATACCATCACAAGAAGATGTTTTGTTTACAGAGAAATCAGCAACCGGTGCGATGTTACAACCTGTAATTTTTGAACCTACACCTACTGCATACCAGGCATCACCTGTTGCAACATATTCGGCAGAACATTCACCATAAAGATCTTTTGCAGCTTTTAAGGAATTGGTTCTTGCAGCTGAATAATTTGAATTGGAAGTTAAATAAACGGTTAAGTTTCTGAATGCGATTTTTGCCGCTTTTTCTCTGGTAATTCCTGTTACATCATATGCGTCACCATTATCATTTGAAGCTTTTTCACCCATTGACAGGATGTAGAACCATTTATTTTGAACGCCGCTATTGGTATGTACACCTCCTTGATCGGCACTACCGGTTGCCCAATATGTTCCCTGGTATGTATCCGGGTTACTGAATGAATTTGGTGTTTTCATATTTCTGATAGCACCGATATTTTCACCCATTTCCCAGCTTGCAACAGTTGGTTTTGCATTGTATTCCACCATGTTACCAAAAATATCACTAAAAGATTCGTTTAATGCACCTGACTCATTTTGATATACCAAATCAGCAGAATTACTGGTAACTCCATGTGTCATTTCATGTCCTCCAATATCGATCGCGGTAAGTGGTTTTTGTTTACCATCTCCGTATCTCATGAACGATCCATTCCAGTTTGCGTTGAACCATCCCGTACCACAGTGTACATAGTTGATTAGTTTGAATCCATTTCCATCGACACTATTACGGCCGTGTACGTTTTTAAAATAGTCATAGGTCATTTCCGTTGCCCAGTGTGCATCGGTTGCGGCCTCATCCCATTTTGCATTGAAGTTGTTCCAATCGTTATCGGTGTCTGTAAAATCAGTTGAAGGATAAGAAGCATTGTTTTCAGAAGCATTTTGAGCGTTAAATGTCGCAATGCCTTTTCCCCTTCCGGTTTCTTGAAGCACAAAACTTGTAGAACTCTTTTGAGTTACCATTATTTTTTGCGTCCCGCTATATTTGGTATGGGCTGTACCTTCCACATCAGCAGTCATGATTAATTCTTCTCGCCCTACAATTTCACCTGTTTTTGCATCCACATAAATATTGGCTCTGCTTTCTACAGGTGCCTCCGCATAGATATTGAATTTATAAGCCAAACGATAATCTGCTTTTTCACCTAAAATATTATCTTTAGGGTAGATTACCAATTTGCCTTTGGGGTCGTAGTTAAAGTTTTGATCTTCAAAAGCTGCGCGTAAAGCGGCAAGCTCTTCTTTGTTTTCCCATTTATATTTTGTTGCACCTACAAAAGCTAGTGCTTTTAAAAGGGCTGCTGCTTCAGTTAAGGATGGTGTTACAGATAGTTCGTTAATATCCATAAAAACGCCACTGATGCAATCTAATTTACCCGCTTTTTGATGGGCAATGTATTCTCCTCCTTGTACCGGAACGCCTTTGTAGGTTTGCTGATATTTGGTATGGATAAAAT
>DASRRA010000486.1:0-5509 GCA_035696085.1 Bacteroidia bacterium
TTAACAAGTACAAGCCTGAAGATATTGCTATCGTTATCAGCAACAGCGCCTCTTCCATAGATATTGACCAGGAGCATCAGCGCAGCATTACCGATAAAAACAACTATTTTCCGAGCCCTTCCGCCTTTGTTTACACGCTTCCCAATATCCTTATTGCAGAAATTGCCATTAAAAATAACATAAAAGGTGAGAATGCTTTTTTTATCTTTGATACCTTCGACGCGGCTTTTATGAGTAATTACATAAACTCATTGTTGAATACAGGAAAAGCAGCCTGTTGTATAGGTGGTTGGGTTGATTTTTATGAAGGAAACTACCATGCATTTTTATACACTGTTGAAAAACAGTCAGGAATATTAACAAGCAAGCATACGCCAGAAGAATTAGAAAAGCTATTTTTACATCAATCTTAAATTTAACTATAAAAACATGAATGAATTAATTGATCGGCTAAAGGGTGAAATTATCGAACAGCTGAATTTGGAGGACATCAAAAAGGAAGATATTAAAAATGATGCTCCACTCTTTGGTGAGGGTTTAGGATTAGATTCTATCGATGCACTCGAACTTATCGTGTTGCTGGAAAAAAACTATGGAATTAAAATCGCAAATCCTGCTGATGGAAAAAAGATTTTTCAATCGGTACAAACCATGGCGCAGTACATTCAGGATAATAAAAAATAGTGAATAGTAAAATTTACATAACAGGATTAGGAATTATTTCTGCCATTGGAAACAATGTGGAAGAAACGATGGATGCCCTTCAACATAAACGTGCCGGAGTTGGTAAGCTCCAACATTTAAAAACAAGGCACCAAGACACTGTTCCTGTTGGTGAAGTCAATTTAAGTGATGCGCAATTGATTGAACTATGCGGTTTACCTGCAAATTTCAAAACCACCCGCACAGCCTTGCTGGGTTTGATTGCTTGCAAAGAAGCAGCAAAACAAGCAGGCATTTCTCCCAAAGACGGATTGCGCACCGGAATTATTTCTGCAACCAGTGTAGGCGGCATGGGTATTACCGAAAATTTATGGCTGGATTATTTGAATCCCGAAAAGTCAGGCGACTGGCTTAAATACATTGAAACACACGAGTGTGGAGACAGCACGGAGTTTATAGCAGATGAGTTGGGATTTAAAGATTATATCTCTACTATCAGTACTGCCTGCTCCTCCTCTGCCAATTCCATTATGTATGGCGCTCGACTTATTAAACATGGTCTACTGGATCGTGTGATTGTAGGCGGAACGGATTCGCTGTCACGCTTTACCATTAATGGTTTTATGACATTGATGATTTTAGATCCACAACCTTGCAAACCATTTGATGCGGATAGAAAAGGCTTAAACCTGGGTGAAGGCGCCGGTTTCTTGGTGATTGAATCCGAACAGGCAGCAAAAAATAAAAAAGTGCTGGCCGAACTTTCCGGTTATGGAAACTCCAATGATGCCTATCACCAAACTGCTTCTTCACCGGAAGGTGCAGGTGCCTATCTGGCCATGGAAAAGGCGTTTAAAGTAAGCGGTTTGAAACCTGCTGATATTGATTACATCAATGCACATGGAACTGGAACAACTATCAATGACTTATCCGAAGGCACAGCCTTAGAACGTATGTTCGATAAAAAATTACCGGCCATCAGTTCAACCAAACCATTCACAGGCCATACACTGGCAGCATGTGGCGGCATAGAAGCGGTATTCGCAGTATTGGCCATTCAACACAACCTCGTGTTTCCAAGTTTAAATTTTGCGACACAAATGCCGGAACTTAGTTTTGCACCTACTACCGAGTTAAAAAAAGATAAAACAATTGATCATGTCTTATCCAATTCCTTTGGATTTGGTGGAAACACATCTGCATTAATATTTTCAAGACACAACTGATGGAGATGGAAGCATATATTAGCGGAACAAGTGTTATTTCAGCTCAGCCTACATTTAACTCAACAGGCTTCTTAGACGATATCATTGAAACCGATGCCAATTATTTAAATTGCATAGAACCTTCCTATAAAGAATTTTTAAACCCAACAATGGCACGTCGCATGGCGCGTATCATAAAAATGAGTATTGCTGCCTCTACCACTTGTATGAGAGAAGCAGGTATTGAACAACCGGATGCTATTATCACCGGCACTGCATTGGGGTGCCTGGAAGACACGGAAAAATTTTTATTGGCCATTATCGAAAACGATGAACAGTTTTTAACACCTACCTCCTTTATACAGTCAACCCACAATACAGTTGGAGCACAAATCGCTCTCCAGTTGAAATGCATGAATTACAATTTCACGTATGTTCATAAAGGATTTTCATTTGAGAGCACCTTGATAGATGCTTTGATGTTGATTGCAGAAGGAGAGGCAAAAAATATCCTTGTAGGTGCACACGATGAAATGAGAGATAAATATTACCGTGTGTGCGCGCGTATTGGCTACTGGAAAAAAGAACCGGTAACAACCATGCAGCTAATCAATTCAAACAGCAGTGGTAGCATAGCTGGTGAAGGGGCCTCTTTTTTTGTTCTTTCTGCGAAAAAAGGAACAAACGATTACGCAAAACTTAGAGGTGTAAAAACATTTTACAAACCGGAAAATGAAGCGGATATTGAAAAAAAACTAACTGCATTTTTAGCAGAAAAAAAATTAACACCTCAGGATATTGATGTGGTGTTGTATGGAATTAATGGCGACATCCGTTTTGATCCGATTTATCACAACTTGAAAAATAAACTTTTCAAAAACAGCACCAGTACTTATTTCAAACATTTGTGTGGCGAGTATCAAACAGCCTCCGGCTTTGGGATGTGGGCAGCAGCCAATATTCTGAAAACACAAACGGTTCCTGCAGCTATTCAGGTAGAGGCTCCAAAGCACAAGGCTATTAAAAATGTACTTATATATAACACCTTTTTAGGAACCGATCATTCTGCTTTCCTATTGTCCGCATGTTAAACTTCAAAACAAGCAGCATTCTTTTTGTCCTGGCTGTCATTAGCATCGTTACATTTCACTATGTCGCTTTTTTTAGTTTATGGTGGTTGATATTGCCGGTTCTCATTTACAAAGCATTCATTGTATATGGCTCTGCAAACATCAATTCAAACTTTTATTGCAAGACGTATTGCGAAGGAACAACCACAGAAAAAGAAATCGTCCTCACGTTTGATGATGGACCAACTGCATTTACACCTGCTATTTTAGAAACACTTCGTCAACACCAGGCGCCTGCTACCTTTTTTGTGATTGGTAAAAATATTCATGGAAACGAAGCGGTATTAAAACAAACAGTTGCGGAAGGACATACATTGGGAAATCATACATTTTCTCATTCCTTTTTTATTGATTTCAAAAATGCAAAACAATTTAAACGAGAATTAAATCAAACAGATGATGCTGTTTACAACGTCACAGGTACACATTTATCATGGTTTCGTCCACCCTATGGTGTTACTACGCCGCATTTAGTAAAAGCAGCCAAGCAATTACATTACAAAATCATCGGCTGGAACATCCGTTCCTTAGATACTACCAAAGACAGCGAAGAAGTGATCTACAAACGTGTTACCTCTCAATTAAAACCAGGTGCAATTATTTTATTTCATGATAGCTCGGAGAAAACAAATGCTGTTTTAAAACGTACGCTGGCGTTTGCGAAGGAACATAAATTTAAGGTGGTGCCGTTGGGGAAGTTGTTGAAATCCTAGCAATTTTCTTTGAAATCCATTTATTAAAACCCGCTAAAATGACCGTTAGCCTTTATAATTTTGAACAAAATAATTTAAACATTTTCGATAAGTTCCCGAATTGGGAACTTGGCCATAATACAACTGTTAAAGGTCATTTTGGGGATATTCAATTTCCCGTTTCTTACTAAAATCTCCACGCCACAATCCTGCTCACTTTATTTCCTTGCCCCATCGGTATCGTCCTCACTTCGGCTACTTCTACCTTTTCAATCGCATTGTAAATCCTTTTTAAATGTGTTTGTTTTGCTACTAACGATGTAAACCACCCGCATTGTTTTGCAAACGCTTTACTTTCAAATATAATATTCCTTACAAAACGTTCTTCTCCTCCATTGCACCACAATTCATGAGGTTTACCTGCAAAATTCAACAAGGGCTTCTCTCCACTTCTTTTCTTTAAATTTTCAAGTTTGCGAATGTTTCCTGCGTAGGCTTCCGCAGCAGAAAGATGAAACGGAGGATTGCAGATAGTGACATCTACAAACTCATTCGCTTTTAAAATGTTTGTAAAAAATTGTGTAGTATCCTTTTGCAACCGAAGATCAACTTTACCGATTAGACAGTCGTTGCCTTCCACAATATTTTTTGCCGAAGCAATGGCGATGGGATCAATGTCTGCACCGATAAATGACCAGCCATATTCCTGGCTCCCAATAATGGGATAAATGCAATTCGCACCAACACCTATATCCAGGCAAGTTATTTTACTTCCTTTGGGAGAAGTTCCATTGTTACCCAACAAATCCGCGATGTAATGAATATAATCTGCCCGGCCGGGAATAGGCGGACATAAATAATTTTTAGGAATATCCCAATATTCCAACTTGTAATCGTGAAAAAGCAGGGCTTTGTTTAATGCCTTAACCGCATCGGGATTAAAGAAGTCAATTGACTCATTCTTGTATTCATTAACTTTTACAAAGGTTTGCAGTGGAGGATGGGTACGGGTTAATTCTGTAAAATTATACGGTTTTCGATGTTTATTTCGGGGATGTAATACGGTTTTCTCTCCGGCTGAAGATCTTGCTTTCATTATAAAATTTCGTAAAATAAGATTTAAAGTTTTTGCAGTTTTTCTTGATGTTGTCCAATCAATTTACCAATTATATCCACCAATTTCTTACTTTTCAACTTAGTGTTAAATTTAAAATTCATATTTGATTTACCATCGTATCTTTTTTTTAAATTCATCACATCAAACGATTTACGCACTATTTCATCTCCCGTATACATCTTAAATTCACGGTGTCCGGAATGGTCAACATTAAGCGTTGCGTTTTTTGAATATTGAAAGGACAAAAAATTCGGAGCATGACCCTATTCTGGCTTTAATTCCTACTAAATATAGCTGATTTTTCAACGTCAGTGCCTGGTTACCCGAATATTTTAATGGAAAGATAGTATTTACAGGGAATTTCATCGTAATTTTACAACATGAAAAACTATTTTTTAGTCTTCTTTCTGTTTGCTTCTTTCATGGGTATGGCACAAGCTCCCACCGGTTTTAAACCTGTAAAGGATACAACTGCTTTTAAACAAAAAATGCAGGAGCAATCCAAGCTCATCAATTCCATGGAAAGCAATTTTACACAGGAAAAATATTTAAGTGTGATGTCAGAAAAAATCATTACCAAAGGACATTTCTATTTCAAAAAAACAAACATGCTGCGCTGGGAATACACCGATCCTTATAAATATATCATTGCCATCAATAAGGATAAAATGTTTATCAAAGACAACAACAAGATCACCAAGT
>DASRRA010000487.1:0-11965 GCA_035696085.1 Bacteroidia bacterium
ACTCTATCCGTTTAAAGAATTGATGAAACAAGGTTTGGGAAGCGTGATGGTGGCACATCTTTCCATACCGGCCCTGGATACCACAGCCAATCAGCCGAGTACGCTTACAAAAAAAATTGTGACCGGTTTGTTAAAAGATACGCTGGGTTTTAAAGGACTTGTGTTTACAGATGCATTGAACATGAAAGGCGTTAGTAAATTTTACAAACCGGGCGAAATAAATGTAAAAGCACTGATTGCAGGAAACGATGTATTGTTATTCCCGGAAGATGTACCTCAGGGAATAAAAGAAATTAAAGCAGCCATTGAACGCGGTGAAATAACACAGGAAGAAATTGATAAGCGCTGCATGAAAATTTTGATGGTGAAACAATGGGTAGGTCTGAATCATTATTCCAAAATAAAAGTAGAAAACATCACAGAAGAATTAAATAGTCCACAAGCGGATTTGATTAACAGGAAATTAACAGAAGCATCCATTACCTTACTGCAAAACAAAAGAAACATCATCCCGCTTAAAAAACTGGATACCCTGAAAATTGCTTCGTTGTCGTTAGGCTATAAAGAGTTGAATAGTTTCCAAAAAACACTTGAAAATTATTCACACATCACGCATTATGGTGTTGATAAAGATGCTAAACAACAGGTATTTGACACGGTGCTATTGGCTTTGCAAAACTACAACCTGGTCATCATCAATCTGAACAATACGAACAATAAGCCGGATAAAGATTTTGGTTTAACCGATCAGGTAAAGCATATGCTGAAAGCAGTTCTGAAACAAAACCGGGTAATCATCAACATTCCTGCAAATCCTTATATTCTCGCAAAAATCGATAGCCTGGAGGTAGCAGACGGCATTATTATGAGTTATGAAGATACTGATTTAAGTGCAAGTTATGCTGCCCAGCTTATTTTTGGAGGCATCGGTTCAAAAGGGAAACTACCCATTACACCAACTCCGTATTTTAAAGTAGGAATGGGAATTGAAACCACACCAATACGCATGAAGTACACCATTCCGGAAGAACTGGGAATTGATTCTAAAAAATTCGAGAAGATTGATAGCATTGTCAATCAAGGCATAAAAGATAAAGTGTTTCCGGGCTGCCAGGTACTCATCGCAAAAGATCAAAAAGTGATTTACCAAAAATCATTTGGCTATCATACCTATGAAAATAAAATAGCTGTAAAAAATGATGATTTGTATGATATCGCTTCCATTACCAAAATTGTTTCCTCTACTGCCTCTGTGATGCGCTTGATGGATCAGGGCAAGATTGTGCTGGAAAACAAACTGAGCGATTACTTACCGGAATTGATTGGAACAAACAAACAAGACATTCTCATCAAAGAAATGTTAACCCATCAGGCTGGTTTCAGGGACTGGATTCCGTTCTGGCAGAAAACGGTAAATAAGGATGGATCCTACAAACCTGGTATTTACAGCAGAACGCCGAATGAGCAATATATAAAACGGGTAGCTGACGATTTGTACATCAACAACAACTATGAAGATTCACTGTACAAACAAATTATAGAATCGCCGATCAAAGAGCGTGGAAAATATTTATACAGCGATTTGGGGTATTACTTTTTGAAAAAAGTAATTGAAAAACAATCCGGGGCGGCACTCAATATATACACGCTGAATTCTTTTTATGCGCCGCTGGGTTTAAGGACGATAGGTTATAAACCATTGTCACGTTTTGACATGGACCAGATTGTTCCTACAGAATTCGATGCAAAGTTTCGTAAACAATTGTTGCATGGTGATGTGCATGATCCAGGTGCTGCGATGTTGGGAGGAGTTGCAGGGCATGCCGGCATTTTTTCAGATGCCAACGATGTAGCCATTATGATGCAGCTGTTTCTCAACAAGGGAACCTATGGAGGCGCACGCTATATTGATTCCTTAACACTTTCGGAGTGTACTTCTTGCCAGTATAAAGACAATAGAAGAGCAATTGGTTTTGACAAACCGGAAACAAATCCCACCAAGGAAAGTCCGGTTTGTACCTGTGTGTCTGATCAGAGTTTTGGGCATACCGGTTTTACAGGTACGTTGGCCTGGGCTGATCCTAAAAATGGTACTGTCTATATTTTTCTATCCAACCGGGTGTACCCGGATGCCGATGATAACAAACTGGCAAAATCCGGAATTCGGACAAAAATTCAGGAAATTATTTACAATGCGTTAAAATAAATTGCCGTACCAAACAATTCGTATTTTTGTATAAAATAGAAGCACATGAAAATAGGAATTGTTTGTTATCCAACTTTTGGTGGAAGCGGAGTTGTTGCAACCGAGCTTGGAAAAGCATTGGCAGCAAAAGGGCACCAGGTTCACTTTATCACCTATAGCCAACCCGTTCGCCTCGATTTTTTTTCAGGAAATTTATTTTATCATGAAGTTTCCGTATCCGATTATCCACTGTTTGATTATCAACCCTATGAATTGGTGTTGTCGAGCAAGCTGGTAGATGTTGTTAAATATGAAAAGCTGGATCTCTTGCATGTGCATTATGCAATTCCACATGCATCTGCGGCATATATGGCCAAACAAATATTGGCATCACAAGGCATACACATTCCGTTTATAACAACCCTGCATGGTACAGATATTACTTTGGTTGGAAAGGATCCATCTTTTGAGCCGGTTATTACGTTTGCCATCAATCAAAGTGATGCGGTGACAGCTGTTTCGGAGAGCTTGAAAAAAGATACATTCATCAATTTCAAAGATGTGAACAATGCGATTCACGTCATTCCGAATTTTATTTCAGTAGAAGATTATAAAGTATCCCATCACTTGTGTCCTAAAAAAACATATGCACCCAATGGTGAGCGATTGCTTATACATGTTTCCAACTTTAGAAAAGTGAAACGGGTAGAGGATGTGATCAAGGTTTTTGATCGGGTGAGGAAAGTAATTCCATCAAAGTTATTATTAATTGGTGATGGACCTGAAAAAGCAAATATAGAGCGACTTTGCAGAGAGCTGGATACTTGTAACGATGTTCGCTCGCTTGGTAAAATTGTAAATCCGGAGCAAGTTTTATCTGTGGCAGATTTATTTATACTGCCATCTCAAACCGAAAGTTTTGGTTTGGCAGCACTGGAAGCAATGGCCAGTCATGTTCCTGTGATATCCACCAATACGGGTGGAATACCGGAAGTGAATAAGCATGGTTTTTCAGGGTTTATGAGTAATGTTGGCGATGTGGATGATATGGCAAAGAACGCCATCGCGATTTTAAAAGATGACGCCACATTGAAACAATTTAAACAGAATGCCTACGAGCAGGCAAAGAAATTTGATATCGACAAAATATTACCCATGTACGAAAAGCTGTATCAAAGTGTATTAAAACACGATACGGAGATTGTGTTGGATTAATTATTGATTATTAAATCACATCCCCATGGACCATAAACTGCATTATGCCACCATTTCTCAGGCAACCGAAACGTTAAGAAAACAAGGATATACGACAGATTTTAACCTCGAAGAAAATTGTTTGGTTTGTAACAATGTTAAATTTACAGCCGATGATTTTGAAATTGTGGACGTGTATCGTTACGAAGGAGATACAGACCCTGCCGATGAAGCATCCGTATATGCCATAGAATCCAAAAATGGATTGAAAGGAATTTTAGTGGCCGGTTATGGTCCTTCTGCTGATAGCATGTCAACCGCCATGCTCGATAAATTAAAGTGGAGCACGTAAATAATCCTGAAAATTATCTTTTTGATTAAAAATGACTTACACAGGGATTCCCCGAGATGGGGAATCTCTTTATATAAACGTAAAATTAGCATTCAATTTTTTGTATTATATTGTCAGCAATATCTAACTACAAAATAAAATCGCAAGCACATTAATTGAACGCACCTATCGTTCAGGAGGTGTTGAAAAAAGTGAATGTATATATGTTTGAGTTATTGAGAAAAAATGTTGAAAGAACGTTAGGAGAAGCAGTATCTGAAAAGGATATGGCAGATTTTTCAAAATTTCTTACTGAAAAATCAGTAGATAAAAAAGTATTGCTTACAGAAAATGACACTGTATGCAATGAAGTTTACTTTTTGCTGGAAGGTGCTGCATTTTCTTTTATTTCAGATAGTAAAGATCACAAGCATGTACTACAATTTGCCCTTGAGGGATTTTGGATATCTGATTTGTACAGCTTTTTCAGTGGACGTAAATCCATCTACAGGATTGAAACATTAGAACCCTGCAGTTTATTGGTTTTAAATAAGCAGGATTTTGAAAAAGCCTGTAAGACAATACCTGTATTCAATTCTTTCTTCCGTATCTTAATCCAGAACGCGTACATAGCGCAACAGTATAGAATTGCAAAAGCAAATAGTGAGGAGGCAGAGCTTCGTTACGAGGAGTTTTCTAAATCCTACCCGCATTTCATACAACGTATCCCGCAATACCTCATTGCCTCTTACCTTGGAATAAAACCTCAATCCCTTAGTCGTATTCGTAAAAATAATATCAAGCGAGTTTAGGCCCTCATCCGTCATAGTTTTATTTCAGGATTTTACCAGGAAAAAATCCTGGTTATCATTAATCATATAACGTCAACAATTGCTTATTCTCTTTTTTAGTTTAATTTTACCTCTCCCAATTTAGGTGATGAAGTGAAATGATGAGTGTGGATGCGTAAATTTATTTTGACTAAATAATTAACCATTTATTATTAGTGCGATGAAAACTAAAAACACTTTAATTGTTTCATTCTTATTTTTCTTCATTGTTGCCTGTGATCCCAAATCTGATGAAACTTCCCAAGTCATTCCTTCCGCTGATTCAAAAGGAATAAAACGGGATGATGCGGTGATTGATTATCACGTAACCGGAAAAGGGGACACGACACTTTTATTTGTACATGGCGCTTTCATCGATCAAACGTATTGGAAAGAGCAAGTTGATCATTTTAGCCAGCATTATATTGTGGTAACGATGGACCTTCCCGGCCATGGCAAATCAAGCAAAACAAGAAAAGACTGGTCCCTCGAAAGTTTTGCAGATGATGTAAAAGAGGTCATCAATGTGCTTAATTTAAAAAATGTTATCCTTGTAGGTCATTCTATGGCGGGTGATATTAACTTGCTTGTGGCTTCTCATATGTCGTCCCCGGTAATTGGTTTTATTGGAATTGATAATTTCAAAGATGCCGGTACACCAATACCCGAGTCAATTAGACCGTTAATTGATTCCATTCAAAAAGCAATGCTATCCGATTTTGCACATACCAATGAAAGCTTTGCACAATCCGCATTGCTATCTCCTCAAACACCTGCGGCTGTTGTAGCGAGGGTGACAACTGATTTTAAAAATGCCTATAAACCAATGGCGATACAGCTGATGAATAAATTGCCAGAGGCATATCAGTTGGAGCAACAACTTTTGCCTAAGCTGGGATATAAGTTGTATTTAATCAATGTAAATAATTCACCGACCGATGAGAAAGCATTGAAACAATATACCGGAACAAGTGGTTATAAAGTTTACACCATCAAAGGAACTTCTCATTACCCAATGATAGAGTCACCGGAACAATTCAATGAAGTCCTTCAAAAAGTAATTTGGAAAATGGGAAGGAATTAATTTGAAAAACCCCTATTTGTAATACGGTGAAATCATAATATAAACAAGCACTCCGGTAAGACTTACATACAACCACAAAGGCATCGTCCATCTTGCAATTTTACGGTGTTTCTCCACTTGCATATTTAATCCACGACCCACACTTATCAATGCAAGCGGCACAATTACAATAGCCAATAGAATATGTGTTAATAAAATAAAAAAGTAAATGCCTCTTAAAATACCTGTTCCTCCATATGGGGTTGATGGCGCATTAAAATGGTACGCCAGATAGGTAACCAAAAATAAAGCAGTAGAGGATAAGGCGGTGAATATTAAATTTCTGTGTAGTTTAATGTTTTTATTTTTGATAGCAATAAGTGCAAAGACCAATGCAATAAAGGTGATGCTGTTTAGTATAGCATTTATCAACGGTAAAAAGGATAAATCATATCCTTTGAAAAGTTCTAACCTTGGAGAAAAATAAGCTATTGCAACCAGGGAGATGATAGAAATTGTTAAAATAGTAATGATAGGGTTATAATTTCTTTTTGTCGCTACGTCTTGGCTCATTTGATGGCTGGTTTATATAAAAATATCCGGGTTAAAATTCGGGAACAAAAATAGGCATTATCTCCATTCAGGCTCAGAAAATGTTAAATTTATAGGCCAATAGATAAAACAAATAGACCAACAGATAAAACAACTGTAAAAATGGAAAGAATTTCGGCTGGACGTTTAAAACCAATAATAGGTGGTTCCATTGGTAACCTTGTAGAATGGTACGATTGGTATGCGTATTCCGCTTTTGCGTTGTATTTTTCAGTTGTGTTTTTTCCCAGTCAGGATAAAACCGCACAATTGTTAAATACCGCCGGTATATTTGCAGTAGGTTTTTTAATGAGACCCATTGGAGGTTGGCTGTTTGGAAGAATTGCGGATAAAACAGGTCGTAAAAAGTCAATGACCTTGTCTGTTTTATTAATGTCTTTCGGCTCATTGCTCATCGCTATAACACCTTCCTATGCGAGTATTGGCGTGTTGGCTCCGGCACTTTTATTATTAGCAAGGTTACTACAGGGGTTAAGTGTAGGAGGGGAGTATGGCGTATCTGCTACTTATCTTAGTGAAATGGCCACGGAAAAAAGCAGAGGTTTTTATTCCAGTTTTCAATATGTAACATTGGTGGGCGGACAATTACTAGCCCTCGGTATACAGTTAATTTTACAAGGATGTTTGACCGAAGAACAATTGCAAAATTGGGGATGGCGCGTTCCGTTTATTATTGGTGCTGCTTTATCGGTCACCGCTTTTTACTTACGAAAAAGCTTGCATGAAACAGCGGCATTTGAATCTCATAAAAATGAAAAGCAAACCCAAAAAGGAAGTCTCAAAGAGTTGTTGCATTATCCGAAGGCTTTGTTTACTGTTGTGGGATTGACACTAGGTGGTACTCTTGCTTTTTATACGTATACGAATTACATGCAAAAATTCTTGGTGAATACCGTGCATTTAACAAAAGCAAGCTCTACACGTATTTCATTTATTTCTTTATTCATTTTTATTATACTGCAACCAGCTATTGGAGCATTGTCCGATCGTATTGGCCGCAAACCCCTGCTTATTGCTTTTGGAATACTGGGAACAATTTGCACAGCACCGTTATTGATTTCATTGAGTCAGGCAACCACTTCCATTCAGGCTTTTTCATTGATGATGGTGGGACTTATCATTGTGAGTGGTTATACCAGCATCAATGCGATTGTGAAAGCGGAATTATTTCCTGCTAAAATCAGGGCGCTGGGTGTTGGGTTACCTTATGCATTAACAGTAGCCATATTTGGTGGTACGGCGGAATATATTGGATTGTGGTTTAAACAAATGGGTCATGAAACTTATTTTTACTGGTATGTCACCGCCTGCATTTTTGTATCCTTAATCGTCTATTTATTTATGAAAGACACAAAAGCGGATTCAGAAATAAATAAAGACTAACAGGTTAAATGTTCACTTCCATTCCCGATATCTATCGGGAACATTCTCGCACTCCAAACTCAAGGCTCACGCTGTTATTGGTACAATGATTGGTGAAATTTTTAACATTTTTTGAATTTTTTTTAGAAAAGTCGTTTTTAATTTTAGGGCCAAAACGAATGCGCTTATATAAATTTTATTTGTTATTGTTTCATTATTTATCATGAATAGGTATGGATTTATCACAAAAAATTGAGGTTGTAGATTATCAAGATAGTTCATTTAATTTCGAAAAGTATCTACGTACAAAAACACCGGTTATTATCAGAGGGCTGCTAAGACAGACGCCTGCAGAAAACAAATGGTCTATTCCTTATTTTAAAAAAACGATGGGCGACCTGATCTTGGATGTATATGATAATGGGAATAAAAAGGCGGCCGCTTCAGCATATACACAACCCGATCTGAAAATGAAGTTCAGGGATTATCTGCAAATCATTGAGAAAAATGAACACACTGATTTGCGAATTTTTCTTTGTAATTTATTTAAATATAATCCCGAGTTAAGAAAAGATTTCCCCTGCCCCCCAATTTTTAAAGGATTGTTGGATCGTAAAGGATTTATGTTCTTTGGCGGAAAAGATACAACAGTGCGAATACATTATGATATTGATATGTCCAATGTATTGCACACGCACTTCGGAGGTAGAAAGCGCGTATTGCTTTTTGCACCCGAATATTCCAAACAAATGTATCGGCTGCCTTTTAATACCTATTCCCTTGCTAATTTTGATAAACCTGATTATGATCAATTCCCCGCACTAAGATATGTGAAAGGATATGAATTTATTCTGGAGCATGGGGATACATTGTTTATGCCAAGCGGTTACTGGCATTATATGACCTACCTGGAGGGCAGCTTCTCAGTGAGCTACCGTAAACTTTCGCCTCATTTAAAGGACAAGATTGAAGGACTTATGAATTTGGCGTTCTACCTTCCCATGGATAAATTGTTAAATAAGCTATTGGGAAGCAAATGGCTAAATTATAAAAAGGAGTTGGCAAGAAAGAGGGCTGAGAATACAATCAGAGAAGAGGTTGGAGAACCAGCAGTAATCAGAAATGAAAGTGCGTTAGTAGAAGAGGCGTTAGAAGCATAAAAGAATTCTAGTAACTTAAAGCCCTGCAATAATTTTTTGCAGGGTTTTTTTATGGAATAGTTTAAAGTGTGTTGAAATGGCCGTGTCAACATTTTTATTTGCAGAAAATTTAAACCACACAACACTATGAAAACAACACACTTTAAAATTTTAACTTTTACTTTTTTACTGGCTGCAAAACTATATGCACAGGTGCCGGGTGACATTATTATCAGTGAATTTATGCCGGATCCCGCAAAGGTTGCCGATGGTTCAGGTGAATGGCTGGAGATTTACAACACGACCAATCATGTAATTGATGTAAATGGGTGGCACATCAATGATGGTAAAACCAAGAATCATGTCATTAAAAATGGAGATGTATTGCTGGTAAAACCCAATGGTTTTTTACTTTTTACAATTAAATCGGATAGCACATTAAACGGAGGCATTGTGCCGGATTATGTATATAGCACTGTGACTTTTGCCAACACAACCGGAAAGATCAATATCACGGATGCGAGTGGAGCCATAATTGATTCAGTAGCATATTCAAGTACTGCCCCAGGTAAAAGCTGGAGCCTGGATCCTCAACATTTTAATGCAAGCGATAATGATAACCCCTCCAATTGGTGCGCTGGTAAAACAACCTATGGGGCTGGTGATTTTGGCACTCCTAAGAAAATGAATGCATCCTGCATTGCGACCGCCGTTTCTCAACCTGATGAAAAGAGTAATTTTATTGTTCAGGCAAGAAGCGGTGAGCTGAGTATTTTATTGACGGATATGCTTGAAAAACAAAAATGGGAAATTATCGATATAACCGGACGCATCATCCAGGCAGGAACTATTCCGGAGAGTACCAACAATTTTTCTATTCCATTGAATAAAAATGAAAGAGGTATTTATTTTTTTAGGTTGTACAAATTAGGAATAACAGTGAAATTTATAATTGAGTAGAATTTAAGAGATGTGATTTTCTTGCCGGTAATTTATTAGGAAGTGCCGGTAAATCAATAACCAGTTGATTTGTTTTTTCTTGTAGAAGTAAATGATAAATTTGACCGTTTCTTTTGAGACTTTTATAAAAAGAACGGTCGGATTTATCAATAGGTATATAACATAAATCACTAAACTATGCGAACAGCTCTGAGTTTCCTACTCATTTTAATTTTATCTATTCGGGTTTGTTCTCAAACAGAAGCTTCAAAATCAGGTAAAATTGAAGCCTACATGAAACAGGCACATCAACTTGGTGTATTCAACGGAAATGCATTGGTGATGGAAAATGATCTGACGGTATATAGGGGATCATGGGGTTATTCAGATGCGGATAAGAAAATTCCATTAACTGAAAAATCCATTTTTCGCATTGGCTCTATTGCAAAAGAGTTTAATGCCGTAGGGATTATGATGCTGAAAGAACAAGGCAAATTAAGGTTGGATCAAACGGTGAATGAATTTTTTCCGGATTTACCATCCTGGTCCAAGAAGATTAAAATCATACATTTATTACAATATACAAGTGGCTTACCGGACGTAAATTGGTATACCATTAAAAGCGAAGAAGATAATTGGAAAGACCTGTATGCTTTGAATCAATTGAAATTTGAACCTGGAAGTGATTACTTCTATAATAACAACAATACTTTTTTACAAAGAAAAATTATTGAAAAAATAACAGGCATGAAATTCAATGATTTTGTGCAGCAGCAAATTTTAACTCCTTGTGGTGTTACACATGCAATCATTGATCCTATTGGTACGGAGCCCTTTGTAACGCAATCCTTTGATGATAATTTCAAACAGGATTCTGTCGTTTTGCATGTTACCGGCTGGACATGCGTGAATATAGATGATTTATACAAATGGTCTCAGGCGCTTACAAATTTTAAGAATATTAATCCGGTTTCAACACTTGAAATTTTAACACCTGTAGCACCTGGCAGGCAGGCTGGTTTAGGTGGTGGCACCATGAAAAACAATCGGATTGAAAGACATGTCCACGATGGTACTTCTCAAAGCTCACAAGCATTGATGGTAACAGATGCATCTAAAAAAAGAACCGTTTTGTTTTTAACCAACCAGAGACATGATAATTTGCGTGAAATGAATGAGGATATAACGAATATTTTAGAAAACAAGCCATATAGTCAGCCGAGAAAAAGTATTCTAAAGGAATATGCGAAGCAATTAAATTCAATGAATGCGGAAGAATTCATGTCATTTTATAAATCGTTAAAGGATAAATATCCTTCCTTATATGGTTTTGACAATGCGAATACATTAAATGAAATCGGTTATTATTTTTTGTACGATAAAAAATCACCAGTTGATGCCATTGCAATTTTTGAACTGAATGTGACGCTTTTTCCAAAATCAGGATATGTTGTTGATAGTTTAGCAGAAGGATATTTAAAGAACGGAGATAAAAAGAAGGCGTTACACTACTATAAAGAATCAATAGCGCTGGGATATAACGAAAACCACGATGCAAAAAAAATTATTGAGGACTTAGAAAAATAGGAATTTGTTTGGAAGATATCGGTTAACTCATTTTTCTTTTTCTATAAATCAAAAAGATGATACCTACGGCTACTAGTATGATTAACGACAAAAGAACGGGATTCTCTACTGCTACGTGACACGTAAAATCATTTTTTGCTTGTGGCAAGGAATTGCGTTGGACAGCATAGTTCGTTGAGTATGGTTGAATTCGTTTCATTATAAATCAAAAGTAAAAAAATCGCTGAATACTTAAGCATTCAGCGATTTTCTTATTTTTGTAGTAAATCCGCCTTCCTATGAAAAAGATAACATGTGCTATAAGTCTGTTTACAATCGTAAGTATTGGCTCTGTTTTTTCACAAACACAGCCCAAACCATCAAAGAATGCGCAGAACAATGAGGTAAAAATACATCAGGAAAATACCCCGAAATCAACTACGCAACCAAAAGACAAAAATGGGAAGTCTATAGCACCAAGCAAACCTCCAGCTCAACCCGGCGAACTTATGACAGAAGCAAAGAAGTTTTGTGATGTTTTCAAAACCTATGAAGAACCTTCTCAGTTTTATACTGTTCCGGCGCATGAAACAAAGCAAGTAAAAGGTACAGCAGGTACTGTTATTTTAGTAAACCCCGACGACTTAATAACGCTTTCCAATCAAGCCGTAGGAGGCAATATTGAAGTAGAATTAAAAGAGTTGGTGAATAAACAACAATTACTGAAGACCAATGCACAAACAG
>DASRRA010000488.1:0-1660 GCA_035696085.1 Bacteroidia bacterium
TTTGTTGCAAAATGGGCATGCTATTCTTAAAATAAAAAGGATCGGCATCTGTGGTACAGACCTGCATGCATTTGAAGGAACTCAACCTTTTTTTAATTATCCAAGAATTCTTGGGCACGAACTGGCTGCGGAAATTGTGGAAATAGAAGCCAATAATGAATTTGCTATTGGTGACAAGGTTACATTCAGCCCTTATTTTTATTGTGGTAAATGTATAGCATGTCGTAACGGGCTTACTAATTGTTGTGCTGATATAAAAGTTTTTGGTGTACACATTGATGGAGGTATGTCTGAATTCATTTCAGTGCCAGTAAAATATCTTATTAAAGGAAATGAAATGAGTTTTGAGGAACTTGCATTAGTAGAACCATTGGCAATCGGAGCACATGGAGTAAGAAGAGCAGGAGTGAAGCCTGGCGAATTTGTGTTAGCGATTGGTGCCGGGCCAATCGGTTTAGGGTTGATGGAATTTGCAAGGATTGCAGGAGCTAATGTGATTGCAATGGATGTTAATGATCAGCGGTTGAAGTTTTGCAAAGAGAAAGTAAATGTTGCACACACTATCAATCCTGCAAACGAAGATGCAATGACACAATTAAGATTGATCACTAGTAATGATATGCCTACCGTTGTAATTGATGCGACAGGAAATTTGAAAGCTATCAATAGTGCGTTTCAATATATGGCACATGGGGCCAGGTATGTATTAGTGGGTTTGCAGCGAAATGAAATTGTCATCAGTCACCCTGAATTTCATAAGCGGGAATCAACTTTAATGAGCAGTCGCAACGCTACCGCCGAGGATTTTAATCATGTATTAAATTGTATGAGAAAAAAATTACTTAATCCTGCGACTTATATTACACATCGAGTGCTGTTTGATGAAGTGAAAGATAATTTTGAAAGCTGGTTAATTCCTGCAACCGGCGTTATTAAAGCAATGGTGACCCTGGATTAATATTCATACATGCAAAAACTTTTTTTTCATATTGCTTTTGTTTTTTGTTTTTTACCGCAGTTAAACACCCGTGCGCAGGCTCGTTCTGAAATTGATTTTAATAATGGGTGGAAATTTTATCTTGGTGATGACAGCACAGCAAAAGAAGTATTGTATAACGACAGTAAATGGCGCGAACTTTCTTTGCCCCATGACTGGAGTATTGAATCAGATTTTAAAAGTGAATTTCCTGCTACTACACAGGGAGGCGCATTGCCCGGTGGCATTGGCTGGTATCGAAAAACATTTACATTTCTTTCTTCAGCAACAAACAAAAACGTTTCAATTGAATTTGATGGCATTTATAAAAACAGTGAGGTTTGGATAAATGGTCATTATTTAGGTAAACGACCTAATGGGTATGTTGCTTTTTCTTATGATCTAACAGAATTCATTCTTCCGTCGCCGCAAAAAAACGTGATCGCTGTTAAAGTAGATAATAGCCAGCAACCTGATTCAAGATGGTATACCGGGAGTGGTATTTATAGAAATGTGCGACTCAATATTAGCAATGAAGTATCAATCAAAAAACAGGATGTTTTTATATCAACACCCATAAGAATAGAAACAGGAGTTATTTTAAATATTGAAACTAAAATTTCAAACACATCAAAAAAAGAAGCATGGGTAGATTTGGTTATCGAGATTTATGATAATTCAGGA
>DASRRA010000489.1:0-5858 GCA_035696085.1 Bacteroidia bacterium
TGATGAAAATAAAAACGTCTGGGGCTGGGGCAAAAATCACTTCGGAATGTTAGGAACAAATGATACGATCAGCCGATCAACACCGGTTATGATTAAATCCTTAAAGAATATTGTCGATATAGGTGCTGGTTGTTTTGAATCAATAGCGCTTGATGTAGATGGAAAACTATTTACATTCGGAGATAATCCTTCCGGACAATTAGGAATTGGGAATACGAAACGTTGCTTCACTCCTCAGTTGATGGAATTGAATATTAATGATGGATTTCTTGAGTCTCAAACGCTTGAAACAGTCGCTAAGCCAGAAATAGCAAAGCAAATTGTAGAACCAATCATTAAAAAAGAAGACGTTGAATGTGGAATGGACGGCGACATGTTGTTAAAGACTCTAAAGTATATTTTTGTTGCAATCAGTATTATTTTAAATATTGTTTTATACAAAAAGTTGAAGAAGCGTGTTGCATAAAGTTTATACGAGCACAATGTGCACCCTATAACAGATATGGTAAACCGTGCAATAAAGAACATACAACCTGCTATCAATGCTAACGGTCAATTTAATGTTAAGGAAACAATGGATTCAAAAACTAACACTTCTTCTCCAAATGATTCAAAACAGAAAAAGAAATAGCTAAATTCTGTATGATGTATATACTAACATTAATTCTTTGTATCTGCTGGATAGGATTTGTTTATGCATTTCCAAACAAATTTCAGTAAGTATCAAGCAAAAATTTAATAAAATTATTTCGGATAAAAAAATATTTTGGTCGTCGACTATACTTACCCAATAGTTTGTATAGGTATACATTTATCTTTTATTTATATTACATATTATATTCTTTTTTCACTCCTCATCCATAACAAAAAAAATCCGGATAAAATTTCTTTTACCCGGATCCTCAAAATAGCTTTACTAGTCTCTAAACTTAATATTATGCTATTTGATTTTCATCAATATCTTTTTTCTGTTCCGGTTCTTCCGGTTTATTCTTTTTTCTTCTGAAAAATTTCACTATTGCGCTTCCTACTCCTGCAAATCCTAAAGCGATAAGCTTCCAGAATTTAGCTAATACCACAAAAAGTCCTGCCTTTGCTAACAATTTCCCAGCCACTAAACCACCAATGGTCCAGGCAGCAACGTTATCAACATCCGGAATAAAATCTTTGTATTTGTGACCATCCTTAAATTCAACGCTTGTCAATACCTTTTCCAGGTTGGCATTTACTTCCGGGAGTTCGCGCATGGTTGCCACTGCATTGATTACAAAGATACCTTTTCTTCCCAATATTCGTAAGTTATAATTCAACGTATTCATAGAATCGGTTCCAAATTTTAATTCTTTGGCCCAATGCAGCACTTTTTTGTTTTTGTCATAATATGGTTTCTCCGCCCAGCCCACAAATTCAATTGGTGGATATCCTTCTTTAATGCGCTCCTGGTTGGCTTCACGGGATTCTTTTTGTTGCTCTTTTAATAGATCATCATAATCAATATCGTCGGCATCATCATCTTTTACATAGCCCATCTCGTCAAAACTGATGGCAAACACCCAGCTTTTTTCATCCAGCACACCTCTGTTAGCAGGCACAAGTAGCCCCAGAACAGAAGAGTCAGGAGGATTGCCCCAAAGGTCGGCTAATACATAATTTGCTTGTTTCTTCCCAAGGAATCGAAACCCGGCAGGTACGGTTAGTTTTGCATTTCCGCTTTCCAGTTCAATGGTGCCGGTTTCATATTGCAGTGTGGATTCTATTGCTGCAATTCGAATTTTAGTACTGTCAATGGAGGTGCTGTCTGTTCCTTCCAATGCATAGGTAAATAAACTGCATATGAATGCAAGTAATGTAAGTAGTTGTTTTTTCATGTATGATTATTTTATAATTACGTCGCAGATCCTTCAACCAACTGGCCCTGGCAAAAATAGATCATTCTTGGAAAATCAAGGTTAAAATGAAAGCAAATTTAACGAACGGTTATTTTGACAGGATTAACGGTGAGCTCAATGATTTAACAAGTTGTATAAACCACCTGACCTTTTTTTCATATGAAAGGGTATTATCAAAAGAAATCTCAATCCTCGTCAATTACGGACAAGTAAAGTATGAAGTCACTGGGGTCAAAGCGTTAAACAATCTTGCAGAAAAATGATACTCTCAGAAAATGCTTTTTCTTGCGTGCAAAAGATCAAACTAAAGAACCAATTTGGTGTAGAACCAAGATTTTACATGCTATTAAAAAAAAGCAAAATACCGGCAGGTATACACATAGGGCCATCCGTAAATTTTTATAAGGGTCCGATGTATTTGCCGCAATAGGATATCCGACTATTGTCGTATACTCCGTTTCATTGGGCATAGCCTTCGGTAAATAACTTACTTCAACAAATACTCCTTCACAAATGCAACAGTCGAATAAAAATGAAAGTCAACATTATTTTTCTTTTTAAATCCATGACCTTCGTCTTTAGCCATTAAAAACCATACGGTTCCACCATTTCCTTTGATCTTATCTTTCATTTGTATCGCTTCCGTTGCCGGAACTCGCGGGTCGTTTTGACCTTGCACTATAAATATCGGTTTCTTAATTTCTGCAGTATGATTTAAAGGCGCCATGGTTTCAAAGAATGCAGCCATCTTCGGGTCACGTTCATCACCATATTCTACGCGTCGTAAATCCCGGCGATAGTCTTCCGTATTTTTCAGGAATGTACTAAAGTGAGAAATACCAACAATAGCCATGGAGCATTTAATTTTATCACTATACATATAGGACGTAGCAAGCGTCATAAAACCACCATAGCTTCCACCTAAGATCATAATTTTATCTTTATCCAAATCAGGTTGTGTTGCAATCCAGTCGATTAATGCACCAATGTCCTTAGGTGAATCCAATCGGTTTAGTCCATTGTCAGCATCTAAAAATGTTTTGCCATAACCTGTGGACCCTCTGACATTAGGGTAAATAATAGTTATTCCTAACTCGTTTAAATAATAATTATTTCTGCCCAAAAAAATTGGGCGGTATTGGCCCTCCGGTCCTCCGTGAATATTAATCATCACTGGTCGCTTACCTGAAAATTTGGAAGAGGCTTTATACATAAAACCCGTAATGGTTTTTCCATCAAATGATTTCCATGAAACTAATTGAGGTTCTTGAAGGGAAGAAATATCCATGCCGCCTAATTCACTCTCTGTGTAACGTATGAATGTTTTTGTTTGTGTATTGTATTCATATACATCCGCAGGTGTTTGATAGCCGCTTAGTGTAAAGCCAAGCGATTTGGAATCACCAGTCCATTTTATATTGTCTAACACGCCAATAGGAGAATTGCTAACTGGAACAAATGTGTTTGTTGTTGTTGATAGCAAAAAGAGTTTGGATACGCCATTTTCATTTGCCATGAATGCTAACTGATTTCCATCTTTTGAAAGTGTAGCTTCTTCAATATCCCATGGGATAGAGGCAGAGATAAAATTTAATTTTTTAGAAGCAAAATCAAAATAAGCGAGGCGGTTGAATTCACTGTCTTTATTGGTGATCAAATAAATGCCTCTGCCATCTTTTTTAATGGCCACACCATTGTACGTTGCACGTTCGTCCGTTTCAGGAAGCAACCTGGTTTTAGTTCCAGTAGCGTCCAATATATACAATCGTGATTCGTTAACAGAGATTACTTCCTCAATAACCAGTTTTGCATCATCCTGAAACCAGTCTACTACTCCCCATTCTCCACCCTTGTTTTCGCTTGCCAGTTTATTAGATGTTGGATCAAGCGGGTTCATAATGTAGATATCCCGGTCAGCTCCATTGCGTTGTGTAGAGGCATATGCAATTTTATCACCTTTGTTATTCCAGTGTATTCCTCCATTTTGCGAACGTTTTCCGTCTGTAATAAGTGTTGATTTATTTGTTGCTAAATCGTAACGGTATAGTTGAGAAAATTCATTGCCACCGTTATCTTTTAGAAATAAAAAATAAGTTCCTTTTATAGGCTCAAATATCGCTTCTGCAATAGGTTCGCTGAAAAAAGTGAGCTGCTTACGATCTAATCCAGGCCCCTTCACATAGTGAAGTTGTGCGCTGTTTCCAAAACGTGTCGAAATCAATACTTCTTTTTTTAATGGATGCCAACCGATAAATGAGGCTCCTCTAAACTCTGTATAAGGTTTTGTTTCTTCAACTATTGTGGTAGGTAAGTTGGGAATATTTTCCGCAACCAGATTATCTGCCACAGGAATAGTTGGTTGTTGTGCAAATGCATTCGCGACAAAAAAAGAAAGCATGCAACTGTATTTAATTGATTTCATATCATTTAGATTTAGCGGACATGAAGATAACAGTTTAACAGAAACAAAGCATCGGTTATAATCAATTTAAAGTAGATACTTTTAACATTAGATGGCAAATGCATTCGGCAGTAATGATTACTTTTGCGCGAACATATTAAACTAACCTTTAAACAAATTATACGAATGAAAACCAAAATGAAATTAATCCATGTAGCAATAGCAGGGGTATTTGCTATTTCTAGTTTTTCTTTAAGTGCGCAACAATTGAAAGTGCCTGCACCAAGCCCGCTTCAAACACTTAAACAAGCATTCGCTTTATCAGATATTACAATTGAATATTCTCGCCCTGGTGTTAAAGGACGCGTTATTTATGGTGATGTGGTTCCATTTGGAAAAACGTGGCGTACCGGTGCAAACCAAACAACAAAAATTACATTTGGTGAAGATGTAAAAGTAGAAGGAAATGCAGTTGCTGCTGGTACGTATGGTATTTATTCAGTACCCAATAAAGATAGCTGGGATATTATGCTGTACAAAGATTTAACTTTAGCGGGGAATGTTGCTGAATATAAAACAGAAAATGAAGTGCTACGTTTTAAAGTGAAGCCAACTGCTTTAACAACCAAAGTAGAAACATTAACATTTAATGTGGCAGATGTTACACCAAGCTCAGCAACTATAGAATTGTTATGGGAGCAAACACGTGTTGCATTTAGTGTAGTTGCAGACATTGACTCTAAAATAATGAAAAACATTGAGGCGAATGTATTGAAAGATGCTCGCCCTTATTTTCAGGCTGCAAGCTATTACTATGAAGCTAACAAAGATTTAAAACAAGCATTGGTATGGGCTGATAAAGCGATCGAGCAAAATCCAAAAGCATATTGGGTGGTGATGTTGAAAGCAAAAATCCAGGCAAAATCAAAAGATAATAAATCAGCTATTACAACTGCAGAACAAGTAATTGCATTGGCAAAGGAAGATAAAAATGATGATTATGTGAAGATGGCTGAAAAATTAATTGCAGAAGCGAAGAAAGGGTAGGCCTACGCTCTGCGACAACTGAAACTTTAGTGAAGGTTGTAAAGCTACGGCCTAAGCAGTAAGCACGAACGCCAAAGGTTTTCTTCAACCGAAGCTTTAGCATAGGTTTTAAAACGTCAAAAGTCTCAAAGACTTTTGGCGTTTTTTATTGGAAGAAATTTATGTATAATGAAAGCAATTAGCATCACCATCAAACAACCGATTAAATTCAGCCATAAAAATGCCATCATATCGGTTAACCAGGCATAAACGATAAACGCTTCGGACAGGATCGCAGCACAAAAAACGGCAGTCCCTTTTATAGGCTTCATGTAAAAGGCTACGAGAAAAATTCCGAGTATGGTTCCATAAAATAAAGAACCTAAAACATTAACCGCCACAATCAGGTTGCCCAGTTTACTTGCATAAAGAGCAGTTACAATACAAAATACCCCCCAGGCAACAGTTGCCCAGCGGGATGCAGAAAGATCCCGTTTATCCGTCTCTTCCTTTTTCGAAAATTTTCTGTAGAAATCAACAAC
>DASRRA010000490.1:0-12322 GCA_035696085.1 Bacteroidia bacterium
TGCAATTTTTGATGAATGCCATTTGACTTGTATTTTGCTATCTTTTTCATTCATTTTTTCGAAATAATAGAAATGAAGCGGTAATACAGAAAGGGTTTTATTTGTAAATTTGTATTTTATTTTTTTTGCCATTTTTTTTAATTAATTCGTAAGCAATTTTTTTATCTAATTGGTAGTTGCAAGGATATGATACCATACCAAACTGTCCAACAGGATTGACTTCTAGGAAGTAATATTTTCCAGAAAGCGAGTATAAAATATCTATGGAGCCACAATCCAAATTGATTAATCGCATCAGCTTTTTCAGTCTATTCCTTATTTTAATGGGCAGGTTAAAAGGTATTCTATAATTTTGGCTTTGCCTATTATATCTTCTAAAATCAATCTTTGTTTTGTCATCTTTTTGAGAAAATATAGCCATGGAATAAAACTTATTCTTTAAAAAGAAGACTCGGATTTCAAATTTCTTTTCAATTTTCTCCTGCACTAGAGTCGGATGAAAAGAATTAGGAAAGGTTTTTAAATCATCCATATTAATTACATTTGTATAAAGATTATAGCATTTCGAATTATCTGTTAAGGATAGCGTATCACTAATAGGCTTAGTAATTACTCCCTTAGGGTGCTCCGAATAAAATTGCTTTAAACTATACATTGAAGTACATATAATAGATTTAGGAACATCTAAATCAACTGATTTGGCAATAGACAAATGAGTTATTTTATTGTTATCGGCAGTATAAAAACTTCCAATTTTGTTTTTTGTTTCAAGTACGGACTGAAACAAATCGCCTAACCTTGATATTTCTGTTTTAAGATTTGCCTTTATTTGATGCTCGATACCTTTATTTTTAATTTGTATATTTTCTCCTACACCAAAAAAGTTAAAAAGTCCCCTTCTGAACCAATAAGCTGTCACTTCATCTGTGTTAATTGGCTCGTTATCATTAATCGAGAAAGTAATGCATGGAATAATTGAATTGCATATATCGATATTATGAATTTTAATAATATCGTTTTCATTTACACGAATATATTCTCGCTTACATAATATCAACCACTCGATAACTTCATTTGTACTCTGATCCCCAGATTCACTAACAATTAAAATCATAAGTATTCTGTTTTGAAATTTTAATGACAATGGATTCTATAAAAGAATCCATTGTCTTTAAATTGTTAACAATCATAGAATCCGGCATTTTTGGCCCAGCATATACCATTTTTATCACCGTTATTATCACTCTGCCATGCAGAATTATAATACGTGTCTCCATTGTAAGAATCGCCATTCTTTAAAGTGTAACCTCCTTTAAGAACTTTCATTTCCTCTCTTGTCAACTTAATGTTAACTTTTTCAAATTTTAGATTTTTCATTTTATTAAATTTTAGTTAATTGGACATTTCACTACGTAGTGATAGAGTTGTCGTTTTAATTCAATAATCTTTTTGCGCACGAAAAAATTGATTGAATGGGAAACATATCACAACATTAAAAAGAAAGAATGCCCTTTCAAAAAATATTATTTGAAAGGGCCTTTTTAGAATGTAAAAAGTAGTTTAATTGATATGATTAGAGCTTAGAAATAACAAGGGTATTTAGTTCTAAACTTAGATGAGATATTATTCCAAAGAGCTTACAACTCTTCCATCAGCACCTTGTACAAATCCACCATGGCTTTGATATCTTTCTTATGTACCTTTTCATCGGGTGTATGTACATAATCTTCCGGTGCACCAACAAAGCACCAGTCCCAGGGGTTTTCACTCATTTGCAATTCTTTGGCATCACTGCCGCCACTGCCTTCTACCTCTAATTGATAAGGGATTTTTGATTTTTTTGCAATGGAAATGATACGATCCACATAGCTCTTACGCGGAATTAAACTATCGCGCAAAGAAATTACAACACCTTTTCCATGTGTTACACCTTCCGTAATCCAGGTGATATCAGAAATCAATGCTTGTGTGACACCAAATTTTTTATGAATAAATTTTTGAAGATAGGATACACTTCCTCCATTGTGTTCTTCCCAGCAGGAAAATACAATCACCCCGTCTTTCAAAGTTTCTGCTACTTGTAAAGCACTCCAAACACCTAAGCGGTTATCCATGTAACAGCATTGTACATACTCCTTTGTTTCTCTCCATTCCGGTTTAAACGTAAGTTCAGTTCCTCTGTCAATATCACGTTTGAATTTATAACTCAGTGCATTTTCTTTACTCACTTGTAAGGTACACTCGATAACACCTTTGCTGTCTTTACCCACCAGCTTCATTCCGGTTATGGTGCGAGGACCACCTATTTTTACCAATTGCTTTTCATAGCGCACCGTAAATCCTATGCTATCCATGTGGGCAAAAATAGCAGTGCGCGGTTTCCCGAATACCAATACAATACAATCCTGGAAGCCATCACCTGAAAACACTTGTGGCTTTACTTTCCAGTTCTTTTTATTTTTAGAAATGTAGTTCAATACAAATTCGGTCATGCTCTCTTCATTTCCTGAAGGAGCATGGATCTTACACATTTCTTTAAGTAATTCCATACGTTTATTTATTATTGGTAAGAATAGAAGAGGGCATGCTGTTTAATGTAGCAGCATACAAATTTTTATATTTTAAAAGCTGATCACCACTTATATCTTGCGTGGTTACGGGCTGTTCGATAAGAATAGGAGCGCGTACCCCATCTTCAATTTTTTTGTCGGAAACAAATACATTGGCTTCATCCCAAAAACCGCTTTGTATAAAACCACTCAACAGTCGTTCACCGCCTTCAACCAGTAGTGACCGTATGTTGCGTTTGTATAATTCATGCAGCAATTGGGGTACAATCGGAATATTAAAATCAGTCTGTACATATTCCAGGTTTACTTCCGATTCCATTTCTTGTTCGGTAAGAATCAATGTGGGTGTACTTCTGTCCAGCAAGTTATAGTTTTGAGGGATGCGTAAGGATCTGTCAATAGCAATACGCAGCGGATTTTTACCACTAACGGCTCTCACGGTTAGTTGCGGATTATCCAGTAAAGCAGTATGTGTTCCTACTACAATGGCCTGTTCTTCACTGCGCCATTGATGAACCAGTAATTGAGAAGCCTCATTGCTGATTTGCAATGCTTTCTTTTTATCATTCAAGTCGCGCTTGTAATCAATAAATCCATCCTTGGTTTGCGCCCATTTCAAAATGATATAAGGGCGTTTTTTTTCGTGATGACTATAAAAGCGTTTGTTTAACTCACGACATTCTTCTTCCAAAATCCCGATCTCGACCTTTACACCAGCTTTTCGCAATTTTTCAATCCCTTGCCCAGCTACCAGTGAGTTGGTATCAATACTACCAATAACCACATGTGGAATGTGATGTTTAATAATCAAATCAGCACAAGGTGGTGTTTTACCAAAATGGGAGCAAGGTTCCAGGTTTACAAATAAAGTAGCATTCTTTAAAACGGATTTATCCTGTACCGAACGGATGGCATTGACTTCCGCATGTTCCTTTCCATAAAATTCATGATGTCCTTCACCGATTATTTTTTCATCAAGCACAATTACACTTCCAACCATAGGGTTGGGTGCTACCTCTCTCTGAGCTTTTTTTCCAAGCTCCAGGCAACGTTTCATATAAAATTCATAGGAATTCATCGATTCAAAATTAAAAGAATAAATGAAATGAACTGCTTAAATAATTGGTATTTTTGTGCGCGTTTTCAGTATGGGGTAATTTTATCCAATAATTTAACATCTATGAAATTTATTACAAAAATGTGGAATGAAAAACCATTCCCGTTCATTCTCTTCCTGGCCTGTTTTGTTCGATTGATTGCTGTTATCTTTTCCAAAGGTTATGGCTGGCACGACGATCATTTCCTGGTAATTGAAGCATCTAAATCCTGGGCAGATGGGTATGATTACAATCACTGGTTACCCGTAGAAGGACAATCAGCACCAACTCCTTCAGGCCATAGTTTCTTTTACGCAGGATTGCATTATTTCCTTTTTTGTTTTTTGAAACTCATTCACATTACCGATCCACAATCGCAAATGTATGTGGTGCGACTTATCCATGCATTATTATCACTTGTAACCGTGTATTGCGGGTATAAAATCGCTTTTAAAATTGCTGGAGAAAAAACAGCAAAAGCAGTGGGCTTGCTATTCGCCATTTTCTGGATCATGCCGTTTTTAAGTGTGCGTAACCTGGTTGAGTTTGTATGTGTCGTTCCCATGATAGCTGCCACGTGGATGGTGATAAAGCGCGAAGAAGAAAAACGCATAATGCCTTACATATGGGCTGGTATTTTACTGGGCATAGCATTTTCTATTCGCTTTCAAACCATTATGTTTACAGGAGGTTTCGGCTTGGCACTTTTATGTTTAAAACGATTTAAAGAAGCAACTGTACTGGGTGTTTTGTTTTTAATTGTTGCTGCTGGTGTACAAGGGTTAACTGATTTTTATATCTGGGGTAAACCATTTGTGGAGTTTCAGGAATATGTTCGCTACAACATGGAGAATGCACAGGAATACATTGTACTGCAATGGTACACTTATATCCTTTTCCTGCTGGGCATTTTAGTGCCACCGATCAGCATCTTTTTATTTTTTGGTTTTTTACGAAACTGGAAAAAACAAGTATTGCTTTTCCTTCCTTCTTTTATTTTTCTGGTTTTTCATTCCTATTTCCCGAATAAACAGGAACGCTTCATTTTACCAATTCTCCCTTTTATCATTTTATTAGGTACCATTGGCTGGAATGATTTTGTTGAGAAATCGCGTTATTGGCAAAACCATAAAAAATTACTAAGAGGTTTTTATGTATGGTTCTGGTCCCTGAATACTATTTTGTTACTGGTGATTTCATTTGCATACAGTAAACGAAACAGAGTGGAAGCTATGACGTATATTGCACACAAAGGAGATGTAACGTATATCCTCGTAGAAGACAGTAATCGGGATGGTTTCTTAATGCCTCCATTATTTTATTTACAAAAATGGGGGCCGGTTTATGGTATTACTCAAAACAATCTGGCTGAAAGTTTCGCGAAGCAATATGCTGCGTTGAAGCCGGAAGAACGACCGAATTACGTAGTGTTCATGCAGCATGAAAACATTGAACAACGCGTGGCTGATATGAAAAAATATTTTCCAACACTTACCTATGAAGCAACGATAGAGCCTAGTTTTATTGATAAAACAATGCATTGGTTGAATCCGGTGAATAAAAATCAAACGACATACATCTATAAAATTAATTAAGACGGATGAGGATTCCCTCCACAAAAATTCAGGATGTGCTTAAATTTTTCCGCCAGGAGTTGACCGATATCTATGATGCGGGAGAAATCGAAACCTTTATTCTATACTGTTTCGAAGAGTTTCTCAATTTTAATAAAACAGATCTCATTTTAAGTGCCGATGAAAATGTAACGGAATCTGAACTGTTGAAATTTAATTTTGCTGTAAAACAATTGAAACAACAGCGCCCGATTCAATACATTTTAGGCAAAGCAGATTTTTATCAATTGAAATTTCTGGTAAATGAGCAGGTGCTGATACCTCGACCCGAGACAGAAGAGTTGGTGGATTTAATTATTCATGAGCAAAAGCATAAACAAGAATTGTCCATACTGGATATAGGTACCGGTAGTGGCTGTATTGCTATTGCATTAAAAAAGAACCTTCCTCATGCAAACGTAACCGCTATTGATATTTCAGAAGGAGCGCTGGAAATGGCCAGAAAAAATGAACAGTTGAACAAGGTAGACATCACCTTTCTGCAAGCAGATATTTTAAAATGGCAACCAGATAATACCTTGAAATACGATTGTATCGTAAGTAACCCTCCCTACATCTGTTTTTCCGAGCAACATGAAATGCAAAAGAATGTGCTGGAACACGAACCCCATTTGGCATTATTTGTACCCAATGATGATCCGCTTTTGTTCTACCGTAGTATTGCCGATTTTGCCCTTAAACATCTTTCAAAAACCGGTAAATTGTATTTTGAAATAAATGCTTCTTATGGTCTGAAAACCAAAGAGATGCTGGATAAAAAGGGTTTTAAAAACACCACAATTGTCAACGATTTGAATAATAAAAATCGTATCTTGCAGGCCTCTATTTAAACGGGCTTCGCACCATGAAAAAACAGATTGTTTTTTTGATCATTTTAGCTTCCTTTCAATTTATAGGTTTCGGCCAAATTGGCTATAATGTGGATGTTTTACCTTCCAATATTGGAGGAAAAGCGGAGCTGAAGCGTGTTTTCAAGCAGGAGTTGCGCTATCCCGCAGCTGCTTTGGCTGCCAGGGAAGGAGGAGAAGTCGTAATTGATTTTGTGATACGGGCTGATAGCAGTATAACAGATACTAAAATTAAAAAAGGCGTTTCCCCTGCAATTGATGCGGAAGCGCTGCGTTTGTTTAAGCTTCTTCAATGGTATCCGCCGGTTAAAGACGATGTAAGACAGGCTTGTAACTGGAGTACTTCCTTCGTTTTTGAACCGGAAAAATATGCGAGGATCTGCAAAGAGCGGGGTTTTGTGAATTTTCCTTATATTTCAGTAGCGGATACGTCCGGAACAATTGAAAAGAAACCTCAACAATTACCGATGTACCCAGAAGGTAATTTTGCATTGAAGGACTTTATAAAGGCGCATTTGGAGTACCCGCATCAGGCGCAATTATCGAATTTGCAGGGTGTTGTGGTCTTGCGTTTTGTTGTAGAACCAAGTGGATTGGTGACCAATATTGGTGTAAAAACATCCATTGGTGGTGGCTGTGATGAAGAGGCGATACGTGTATTGAAATTGATAAAATGGTACCCGGCAAAGAAAAATAATGTACTGGTAAGGGCCGAACTAGCCTACCCATTTTATTTTGTATTGAATGACGAATTTAAAGACAACAGCATAGGTAGTCAGAAATAGACCTATGCCAAGGCTACGGCCTACGCAGTAATTAAACTATGGACGCTAAAAAGAAAATAGAAGATCTATCAAAAAAGCTGGAGGAGCATAATTATAACTATTATGTCTTATCCAATCCTACTATTAGCGATTTTGATTTTGATAAATTATTAGAAGAACTTATTGCGCTTGAAAAAGCACATCCTGAATACGTATCACCCAGTTCACCATCGCAACGGGTAGGTGGACAAATCACTAAAGAATTTAAAACCGTGAAGCATAAGTATGCTATGTTATCACTTGGTAATACATACTCAGAAGAGGAGTTGGTAGATTTTGACGAACGTGTGAAAAAAGGGTTGCATAGCGCATATGAATACGTTTGCGAATTAAAATATGATGGTGTAGCCATTGGATTGACCTATGTTGATGGTAAACTGGAAAGAGCCGTAACCCGCGGTGACGGCGAACAAGGGGATGACGTAACCACCAATGTAAAAACAATAAAAAGCATTCCTTTAAAATTAAGAGGAAGCAACTATCCAAAAGAATTTGAAATACGTGGTGAGATATTTATGACCCGTTCTTCTTTTGCAAAGATTAACAAAGAGCGGGAAGAGATTGGTGAACCACCATTGGCGAATCCTAGGAACGCGACTTCCGGAACCTTGAAAATGCAGGATTCAAATGTAGTAGCAAAGCGTAATTTAAGCTGTTATTTCTATTTTCTTTTAGGAGAAGATTTGCCCTTTAAGGGACATTACGAAAACCTCCAAGCTGCTAAGGAATGGGGTTTTCGGGTGCCGGATTCCATCATTAAAACAGATAGCATCAAAGGCGTTTTTGATTTCATTAACAAGTGGGATAAAAAACGCAACGATTTGGAATTTGATATTGACGGAATTGTCCTCAAAATTAATTCCTACGAGCAACAAAAAATGCTTGGCCTTACCAGTAAATCCCCACGATGGGCCATTGCTTATAAATTCAAAGCACAACGAGTTAGTACCGTTTTGAAAAGCATTTCATATCAGGTGGGTCGTACCGGAGCGATTACTCCTGTAGCCAACTTAGAGCCGGTGTTATTGGCAGGGACCACTGTAAAACGTGCCTCTTTGCATAATGCCGACATCATTGAAAAACTGGATATACGTGTAGGTGATACTGTTTTTGTTGAAAAAGGCGGAGAAATCATTCCAAAAGTAATTGCGGTAGATGAAAGCAAACGTGCTGAATTATCGGTTAAAACAGAATACATTCAGTACTGCCCGGAATGCAACACGCGCTTGATACGCAATGAAGGAGAGGCCAATCATTATTGCCCGAATGAATTGGGTTGCCCTCCCCAGGTTATTGGAAAAATGGTGCATTTTGTTGGACGTAAAGCAATGGATATTGATAGTCTGGGTGGAGAAACCATTGCCCAGCTGTATGAGCATAAGCTCATTTCCAATATTGCAGATTTATACACGCTGAAAAAAACAGACTTGCTAAACCTGGAACGCATGGCCGAAAAGAGCGTCAACAATTTGTTGGATGGGATAGAAGCGTCTAAGCAAGTGCCTTTTGAGCGTGTGCTGTATGCTATCGGAATCCGTCATGTTGGTGAAACAACAGCAAAAAAGCTGGCCTTTTATTTTAAGAGCATTGAAGCATTGGAGCATGCAAATGTAGAACAATTGCTGGAAGTAGGCGATATAGGTGAACGCATTGCAGAAACAATCGTTGCTTATTTCAAAGATAAACGCATCATTGAAATGATCAATCGTTTAAAATCAGCTGGATTGCAGTTTGAACTTTCCGAAAATCAACTAACATCCACAAGCGATAAATTAAAAGATATGTCATTTGTCGTTTCGGGCGTATTTAGTAAGTTTTCAAGAGATGACCTGAAAAAGACAATAGAACAAAATGGTGGAAAGAATGTCGGTTCCATCTCCGGTAAAACAAGTTATGTGATTGCCGGAGAAAATATGGGACCTGAAAAATTAAAGAAGGCGGAAAAGCTTGGAATAACGATACTTTCCGAAGATGATTTTTTGAAGATGATTGAAAATTAAAATGAATTAGTAGTACGTAACAATAACAACAAAGAACATGTTAAGTGGAATGAAAGACTTTATTGGTGGCATTTTGCTGAGAAGAGAGTTAAAATCTGTCAAGCAAGTCCGTAAAATCAACAAGTTTAAATTTGAAAATGCAAAAACCGTCGGAATCATTTTTGATGCCACCAATGCAGACGATTTCGAATTGGTGAAACGATACGTAAATGAACTTCGTGAAAATAACAAAAAAGTAAAAGTGCTGGGATATTTTAAGTCGAACGGTGTACCCGCACTTACCTATTCAAAACTTGATTTTGATTTTTTCTCAAGCAAAGAAATGTCTTTGTTTGGCAAACCAACACCTTCTTTTATCCGTAATTTTATCGAGGAAGAATATGATTTATTGATTGACTTAAATATTCATGATCATTTTGCCTTAAGGTATGTAGCCGCTTTATCCAAGGCGATATTTAAAGTTGGCAAGTTTGAAGAAGAAAATGATATTCACACACATGATATGATGATTGATTCGGATCATACCAAAACAATTAAATATTTCCTTCGACAAATTGATACGTACATTACCATGATGAACAAAGCAGAAGTAAGTTTAAATTGAACTAAATCCAAAAGTGTATGAATGTTATCCTATTTGACGATCAACCAATACGAGAGAATTTATTGCCGCTAACCTTTACGCGTCCAGTAGCAGATATACGCATCGGAATTTTAACCATTCGTGAAAAATGGGAAAGATTAACCGGACTGGTTACTTCTTCGAAAACCCAATCCTATTTAAGTACTAAATATACAACGGAATATACCATTGATACAGATAATGTCTGGATCAATGGTTCTGTACTTCCATCAAAAGTGCTGCTGGACGAAGTAAAAGCACTCGAGCCACAACATGTATTGTTGCAAGGCGATACGATAATTGCCATCAATTCAGGGAATGATCAGGAGTTTCCGGGTTATGCAACTGCCTATAAAAAGGTCAATAGTAAAGCAGACTTACTTCAGATAAAATTCCCTTGGGATATTTTTTCAAAAAATGATGTAGCCTTGCGGGCTGATTTTGATTTGCTGACCACTGGCCGCAAATCCCTACCAATCGATGCAAGCAACCAGGTAAAAGGGAAAAATAATATATTTCTGGAAGAAGGAGCCAGTGTTACCTGCAGTATTTTAAATGCAGAAACAGGCCCAATTTATATCGGTAAGGATGCAGAAGTAATGGAAGGTAGTATCATTCGCGGACCTTTCTCGCTGGGTGAACATGCGGCATTAAAACTTGGGACAAAAATATACGGAGCCACTACCATTGGCCCTCACAGTAAAGTAGGAGGAGAGGTAAATAATTCCGTGATATTTGGTTATTCCAATAAAGCGCATGATGGCTTTCTTGGAAATGCAGTAGTGGCTGAATGGTGCAATTTGGGAGCGGATAGTAATAACTCGAATTTGAAAAACAATTATGGCGAAGTCAGGATATGGAGTTATGCAGAAAAAGATTATATACCTACGGGCTTAACCTTTTGCGGGCTAATCATGGGTGATCACAGCAAATGCGGGATCAACACCATGTTCAATACCGGAACGGTTGTAGGAATAAATGCAAACATTTTTGGTGCAGGTTTTCCTGCTACACATATACCTTCCTTTTCATGGGGAGGGGCAAGTGATTCCACGGTTTATAAACTCCCTACTGCATTTGAAGTAGCTGCGCGTGTATTCCAACGAAGAGGGCTGGTTTTTGATGAACAGGAACAAAAAATCCTGACCCATATTTTTGAAATAACCCGATCGTAACATATTACCCATATTTGCGTTAGTACAGCAGCTGTAAAGTGTCAAAATGTCCATAAAATCCCCTTGGCACAACGATTGAAAATTCGAAAGGAACGATTTAAATAAAGACTAATTCTAAGAAAGAAATGACTGATAATTTTGACCTAAATGGCTTGGTACCAATGTTTCGCGACAATTTGATGGAAGATGATACCGAGTTTATTCCACTTCTTTCTTCTGAGGATGAAGATCAAATGAACTCTGAAAAAGTGCCAGATGATCTGTTAATTCTGCCGTTGAGAAATACTGTTTTATTTCCAGGTGTGGTTATACCTATAACTGTAGGGAGAGATAAATCCATAAACCTCATTAAAGACGCTTATAAAGGTGATAAAACCATTGGTGTTGTTTCTCAAAAGAATGATACGGTTGAAGATCCTGCTGTGGAAGACCTGAACAGAATTGGAACCGTAGCCAATATCATTAAAATGCTACGCATGCCTGATGGAAACACCACTGTTATTATACAAGGTAAACGCCGATTCGAATTAAATGAAATCAAACAAACAGATCCGTATATTAAAGCATCTGTTACACCTTTTACCGAAACCCGACCTAAAAAAGATGATCAGGAATTTATTGCGGTCGTGTCCTCATTAAAAGACCTGGCATTGCAAATTGTAAAACACAGTCCGAATATCCCAAGTGAAGCGGGTTTTGCTTTACGCAATATTGAAAGCCCCTCATTTCTAATCAACTTTATTTCTTCCAATATGAATGCACCAGTTGCGGAAAAGCAAAAGATGCTGGAAGTATTGGATCTAAAAGAACGTGCAACACTCGTATTGGCCAATCTTACCAAAGAGTTGCAAATGCTGGAACTGAAGAGCCAGATACAATCCAAAGTAAAAGTGGATTTGGATAAACAACAACGTGATTATTTCCTTCATCAACAAATGAAAACAATTCAGGAAGAATTGGGTGAAAATAATTTTGCCCAGGATATCCAGGAAATGAAGGAAAGAGCCAAAACAAAAAAATGGAGCGCTGAAATAGCTGCTGCATTTGATAAAGCCATTGGTAAACTGGAGCGTATGAATCCGAATGCCGCTGAATATTCTATACAAACCAATTACCTGGAAGTAGTGCTGGATTTGCCTTGGGGCGATCATACTACGGATAACTTCAGTTTGAAACGTGCGGAAAAAGTATTGAACAAAGATCATTTCGGAATGGAAAAAGTAAAGGAGCGTATCCTTGAACATTTGGCCGTTTTGAAATTAAAAGGAAATATGAAATCCCCCATCATCTGTTTATATGGCCCTCCTGGCGTTGGTAAAACTTCACTGGGCAAGAGCATAGCAGAAAGTTTGGGTCGTAAGTATGTGCGCATGAGCTTAGGTGGTTTGCGTGATGAAGCAGAAATCCGTGGGCACAGAAAAACATACATTGGTGCTATGCCGGGACGCATCCTACAAAGTATTAAAAAAGCAGGTTCTTCCAACCCTGTATTTATCCTGGATGAAATAGATAAAGTAGGAAATGATTTTCATGGCGATCCATCTTCTGCCTT
>DASRRA010000491.1:0-9871 GCA_035696085.1 Bacteroidia bacterium
CAATCGCCGGTTACCCATATATTCGTTTTTTTTGTTGTTACAACAGTTGGAGCAGTTACAAAAAAATTGTTGGCATCACCTTGTAAAGTTTGTGTACTGGAACCAATGCTATAGAAATATTTGGTGTTGGCAGATAAACCGGTTAACTGTATTTCATGCTCTGTTACAGAACTTGCATTGGAAGCCGTTAGATTTAAATTAGCTGCGGTTAACCCATATTTTACAGTGCTGTTGGTAGCGATATTAGAGCGCCAACGAACAACAACACTGCTTGGTGTTCCTTTTTGGAGATAGGGCCCACGTGTCAAAGTAGCACCACCGCCAGCAGGGTTTCCAATAAGTGATAAATCAAAACTAATATCAGAGCTGCTGCCATTTACCTGGTGCATTTCAACCGCAATTACGTTGGTTCCCGTTACCAGTGAGCCCGATGCAAGTGTCGTGCTTTGAAAGGTAGCACCATCATCACTGCAAGTACTAGAGGCACTGGTTGTATAGGTGATGGTTCCGGTGGGCATGTTGTTACGATATTTTTCTACACCATTGATGTATACAACGACGCCATCATCCCTCTTTACATTCAATGTGTAATTGGTGTAAAGAGAAGCATCTGCAACAAAAATAGTTTTTCTGAAATACGTGGTAATATATTTAGCACCTGCGTTTGAACCATAACTTACAGCTGTGGCTTCATCGCCATCACCATAACCGAGCTGTGCATTGCCCGAAGCCCATGAAGCATCATTGAAGCCGGTTCCATACCAGGCAGTTCCCTGGTTGGAACCATTGTCGAGGTACTTCCAGGAAGTACCGGTTGCAATGATGGTAGTTTGTGCAAAAGTGAATTGAGAAACAAAGCAAAAAAGGAAAATCTGAAAAACTGCGGAATAATGTTTCATAGTTAGAAGTTTTAGATTAGTTTATATGATGTTTTGGCAAACCTAGGCTCATGCTGTTCATTAATTGTAAGTAGGATGTTATTAAATTTTAAAGAAATGAAAGTTGATGAGTAAATTTTTCCCAACTAATGAAAAAGTAGAAAGGTTTTGCTTAAAATTCTCCGGTATCGAACGGGAATTTAATTTTTTTTTGTAACTTTCATTTCATTTCCTATTTGCCTTCAGATTGACTAAGGTTATGGACATCTTCTCAGACATCACTGAAATAAGAGATTTAGCAGAGGCTAAAAAATTTCTGCGAGAAAGCCGAGAAGGATTTTTAACGCTTTTTAATAATGACGCTGTGTGCATGAGTATGACCGATCTCAATCGGACGTATGTAAAAGTGAATAAAAAATTTCTTGAAAAACTTGGCTACGAAGAGTCTGAAATCATTGGAAAGAATTCTATACAAGTCGGAATTTTAGATGAAGATGAATCGAAACGTGTAGGATCTATCATTGCAGAGAAAGGTGCATTACAAAATGACTACGTCCGCTGCATTGCAAAAGATGGGCACATTGTGCATTCAGTATCTTCTATTGAACGCATGGAGATGAATGGGCAAGTTTACCTCGTTTCTTTTTTTCTTGATATTTCGAAAATTGTAGAGCAGCAAAACCTGATAGAAAAATATGTAACGCAATTGGAGAAGGCCAATAAAGACTTGGAAACATTCTCTTATTCCGTTTCACATGATTTGAAAGCGCCTTTGCGTGCGATTGATAATTACATGTATTTGATGAATAGAAAAGATGCTGTTTCAAATGAAGAAGTCAAACAAATGATTACCGCTGTTAAGTATAACACCACTAAAATGGGTAACCTGATTGATGATTTGTTGGCCTTTGCGAAACTGGAACAGACAGCCATTTTGAAAAAAGAAATTAATATGAATGCTTTGGTTCAAAGCATTTTAAAAGATTTGAAGCAAGAGAAAAATCAAGCAATGATAAAAATTAAACGATTACATTCTTTGCAAGGTGATGAAGCGTTGATCAAACAAGTGATGGTGAACTTAATTTCGAATGCGATGAAGTATTCTTCCAAAAAGGAAAACCCACTGATTGAAATATATTCGGAACAGACACCAACGGAAGTCATCATTACCGTTGCAGATAACGGAATTGGTTTTGACATGAAATATGCGGATAAATTGTTTGGTGTATTTCAACGTTTGCATTCAGAAGGTGAGTTTGAAGGAACGGGCGTGGGGCTGGCCATTGTGCAACGCATCATCACAAAACATGGAGGCTATGTAAAAGCAGAAGGGGAAGTTGGAAAAGGAGCGAAGTTTAGTTTTGGGGTGCCGCTATTAAAAGACTTAACCCTTTCAGGATCATAAGAAAGCAATAATAGTTAAATGTTAAATCTTCAATATTAAACTTGAGTGATACTCCAACTCCGTTTCTTTAATCTTTAACTGAAGTCGTTCCTCATAAAATACATCCAGCATTTGCTTTATATTTTGATAGTTTGCTTTTAACCCATCTATTGGTTTCACGGGATTCTTTTTATTTTTGACCTCAAAAATAACGCTGTCCGTTTCAGCCATTAAATGGATTTGTATGGGATACAATTCGTTATTGATCTCTCCGTATTTAAAGGCATTTTCCACAAACTTGATCAATACAAAAGGAACAATAACCTTTTGTTGAATCCGTCCTTCATATTTAAAATCGCAATACACTTTCTCCGTGATGCACCTTTGAATGCGAATAAAGTTTTCGATGTAGTCAATTTCTCTTTTCAGCGCTACTTCTTCATCCGGCTTTAATTGAGACGAATACCGCAACATATCCGCAAAGGTTTCAATAGCTTCCGCCGCATGTTTTGAGCTTTTGTGTACCTTGCTGTAACAGAAGTTTAAAAAGTTGAAGGTGATATGGGAATTGAATTGGTTTTTAAGAAAGTCCAATTCCTTTGATAATGTCGCATTGTCCCTTTTCAGCGTGTTTACTTCCTGTGATAAAGCATGTATTTTCAATTCATTCAACGAATCAGAGCCGGGATTTTTTTTAAAAAGTGAATACATAGTTTAGAGCGTTAGCTATCCTTAATTTAGCAAAGCAAGGATAGAAAGAAAAAAACGGATTTTTGTGGAATTTTCTATAAATTACATGAAATTGACATTTTAAAGGATGAAATTAGGCTTCCCCTATTTGAAATACATTTATTACGGTATGAATAGGGCATAAAAACACCCTATTCTACTTTTTTTAATATAATTTCGAACCGAAAATACGTTAAGATTTAAATTCAGAAGATAAGTTTGTTACCTGGATGTGTTCGGATAGTAAGGTGGGACGGTACAGTAAAATAGTTAATAACCTATAATCACGATAACATGGTAAAGTGCATTGTCATTGATGACCAAAAAGACGCAATTGAATTGCTGACGCATCACATTGAAAACAGAGATGATCTTCAATTGCTGGAGACCTTCACCAACCCCCTGAAAGCATTGACTTTTCTTGAGACCAATAAAGTAGATCTTATCTTTGTAGATGTGCAAATGCCCCACTTGAATGGGATAGAATTCATTGAAACACTGAGAGACAAGTACGGAAGTAAACTCCCTCACTTTATGCTTACCACTGGGTTTGATGAATATGCCCTTCCTGGCTTTGAACAAGGTGTTGCCGATTACCTGTTAAAACCCATTGGCAGCAAACGCTTTAAAATTGCATTGGATCGCTTTTTCAGCAGAAGACAAGCAAGCGAAACAGAAACCACCGAAAAGAAAAGCGATTACTTTTTTGCAGATAACAATGGCAGAAAACAAAAGATCAATTTTAAAGAAGTATCCTATTTTGAAAGTGCTGGTAATTATGTAATTATCTACGGCGATAATAACTTGAAAGCAATGGTGTATACTTCTATGAATGGAATTCAAGAACTGGTACCGGCAGATAATTTTATGCGCGTTCATAAATCTTATATTATTTCTATTGATCACCTGCATGCTATCAGAGGAAATGAATTGATTATGAATAGAAGCGGAGCGGAGATTATTATTCCAATTGGTGTGACGTACAGAGCAAGTACATTGAAAAAATTGAAAGTGAAATAATCAAAACTATTTAAAATAACGTTTAGCGAATTATATATGAAAATCAAAGGCTTTTTCCTAATCCTACTTTTTAGTTGTTCAACTCAGCTTCATGCAGAATCCTGGTATTCTTTTGCCAATAAAATTGCAATAGCAAAATATGCAGGATTGCAAGTGAAAATGGAGGCAGCTGTGAGAACTGAAATTACTGACGAAGAAGCTTCAGCCAGATTGTGGTTTAGAGCCGATAAAGCAGCAGGTTATGGTCTTTTTGAAAATATGTGGGAGAAACCAATAAAGAGTAAAGAATGGAAAGTATATTCATTAGAAGGAAAGATTGATGAAGATGCCGTAAGCTTAGCATTTGGTGCTTTAACGGAGTATTCGGGAAGTTTTTATTACGACGATTTTAAATTGAGTGTAAAAGCAAAAGAAGGAAACTGGGAAGTTATCTATCAAACAAACTTTGAAAATGGCCTTGATGGTTGGAAAGCAGGAATTGTTGCTAAGGCAGAACCCGCATTGGGAACAAATAAGTGTTTTACAACATCTGTTTACAATACCAATTTAAAGGATCATCAAAAATGTTTGAAAATAGCAGGTGTGAATGTACCCGATTACGGTCATAGTAAAACAGCTGGTAAATATGCAAAAGTCAATGGAATTAATTTATACTATGAGGTATATGGAGAAGGAAAACCACTTGTTATTTTACATGGAAACGGAGGCTCAATTGAAAATGCAGAACCTCACCTGGAATTTTTTATGAAAAAATATAAAGTCATAGCAATTGACACCAGGGGGCAAGGAAAATCAATTGATAATACTTCAGAATTAACGTACGACTTGATGGCATCCGATATCAATGAATTATTGGAACAATTGAATATTGACTCTGCGTATGTTTGGGGACACAGTGATGGTGCAATACTTTCATTGATTTTAGCGATGGATTATCCGAAAAAGGTAAAAAAGGCAATAGCTTATGCGGCAAATTTAATCCCAGATTCCTCAGCGGTTTTAGGCAAAGATTACCTTGAATGTGAGGATAAGGCATTGCACTCGGATAATGCAAAGGAAAAGCAGTTAAATATGCTGATGTATAAGTATCCAAATATTCCATTTTCTGCACTGCATAAAATTACCGCAGATATATTGGTGATGTCCGGAGATAATGATGTGATACAATTATCCCATACCTTGGAAATTTATAAAAATATCAAACGTGCTAATTTATGCATTCTTCCTGCAGCCACGCATGGTGGAGCCTGGCAAAAGCCACAGCTATTTCAGCAGTTAGCAACTGATTTTTTTGAGAAACCATTTGTAAAATGAGGTGCTTTAACTCCTATCAATGTCTTACAAAATCAATCTTACTTTTCATAGGCTTCCTGATAGGAGGTGAATTTGCATTTGCGCAAGAACCCGACTATCACCTTATCACTGAAGCTCAATATAAACAACAAACCTACACCGGTGATCCGGGCAACCTATCACAACAATACACTTTTATCGGGCTGTATAAACAGGCATTGATAGAAGAGGAAGCTAGAGGCCATGTATGGAACCTAAACCCTGAAAATGAGCGAAAGGTTGTGAATGCAAAAAATGCATATCCCTTCATCTACGACGCAATCAGGAAAAATAGAATTGTTATTTTAAACGAAGCCCATAATAATCCCTTAAGCAGAGTTTTGTTTTATAACCTCATTGATAGCCTTGAAAACCTTGGCGTAAACAGCCTGTTTATAGAAGCCATGGGCTATGAAGCAAACGATACAAGTTATGAAAACTTTAAATTAGTAGCATTAAGAGGGTATTACCAGAGTGAGAATGTATTCAGACAAGTCATGTATAAATTAAAAGAAAGCAAGTTGCATGTATATTCTTATGAGTATGATCCAAAAAGCCTTGATACCCTTTCCGATAGAGGAGTACATTATATTGTGTCGAAAACGGATGCCAGATGGGTTCCTATTAAAGTAGATAAATATGTTCTTGACAATTTTTTATCAAAAGGCGATCACAACAGAGAAGCACATCAGGCACTTAAAATTTTTCAAAAATTAAATCGGGAAAATATTGATAAAGCCTTTATTTATTGCGGATATGGACATGCCTGGAGACAGGGAAATAATATGATTGATATATTGGAACACTTGCTTCAACAAAAAGTATTTGCAATTGACCAAACCGTAATGAATGAATGCATAAACCGAAAGTTGGAACAACCTCTCTACACCAGGTTTGCCACAGCTGATTATCCTTTTGTATTTGTAAATGACCAAAATAATCCCTGTTTTGTTTTGCAATCGAATACAGGTACTACGAAGGAGCGAAACCTGGTTGACCTTGTGGTGGCTTCTCCCAGAAGCATTTATGTGAACAATCGGCCTTCCTGGCTGGAATTAAACGGAACCCGTAAACGTTACCCTCTTTCCAAATTCATGGACCTTGGTCTGTATACTGATTTTTTGGTGGCCATTTATTCCATGGATGAATTGAATATTAAAACAGAAGAGCAGATACCTGACGACGTGATCCAGGTATACGGTAGCGGTGATAATTATGATGTCATTTTAAAACCTAATCAACGTTACCAATTTAGAGTAATTAAGAATAAAACCGTTGTCATGGATAAAACAATTCGCACCTATTAATGTTTCTTTAGCACAAGGAAGTGATAGAAAGAAAATTAGGAATTTTCCGGCGCCTGACCCCGATAAACAAAGAAAAACCTCCGGGTTTTTATCCCCTTTTTTTGACCGTTAAATAAATAAACGGATTTTCATATAAACAGAACTTTTGAACCTTCCTATATTTGATATACCAAATGGAAAACTACAATTACCATAACGATTTTATTTTTCGAACGCCTCAACTACCATTAGACCTATCAGGTTTAACGAAAGAGGAATTGTTTCGCTTTTCACAGCAACCCTTCTTTAAAGAGGCCATTTACATTGCGTCTCCCGTGTTGTATACCGAACTCATCAAATGGCACAACAACGAATTGAAAGAAGAAAAAGAACAGGAAAAACTAGCAACTTCGCTCTATAAATATTATGTGCGCATGCAAAGCCGTTGCACACCTTATGGCCTTTTTGCTGCATGTGGTAGCGGTAGCTGGGGAGATGAAAGCAAAATTAAATTGAGCGACAAGGAAAACCGACATACCCGCCTGGATATGAATTACCTCTGTGCATTGGCACAGCAACTCAATTCACATCCGGTACTGATGCCCCGCTTACGATTCTTTCCCAACAACAGTACTTATCACGTAGGAGAAACCATGCGCTATGTGGAGTATAGCTACGTTAACAACAGAAGGGTGCATCAAATTACCAGTGTACAATTTTCTACTTACCTGGAACGCGTTTTAAAATTAGCCGAAAACGGCGCCCGCCTGCAGGATCTGGCTGCAACCTTAGTAAGTGATGAAATTACATCGGAGGAGGCTGAAGATTTCATAAAAGAATTGATCCAAAGCCAACTGTTGATAAGTGAATTAGAACCAGCTGTAACAGGCGATGAATTCAGTTATCAACTCATTCACACACTCAAAAAATTAAACGAAGAGCATCATCCGGAAATTGAACAAATTATTCAAATACTGGAATCAACACAAGCGCAAATCAACAAACTGGATCGGGAAGAAAATACAGATGCGGAAACCTATCGGTCCATTTATAAACAACTGCAAGAACTAAAAACACCGATAGAAGAGAATCAGCTGTTTCAAACGGATTTATTCAGAAGCACACAAACGGCTACTTTAAATAAATCCATTCAGAAGCGTTTATCGGAAGCCATCACGTTTTTAAATAAGTTTTCAGCAGAGGTAGAACAAAGCAATCTGAAAAAATTTAAAGAAAATTTTTACAACCAATATGAACATGCAGAACTTCCGCTTTTGCACGTGCTGGATACGGAAACAGGAATTGGTTATACCGGTAAGGATTCATCGGGTGTAAATAAATTATTGGATGATTTATACATCCCTGGAAAACCGGCTACGAGCTATGATGTAAAATGGAATAGAAAGCAAGAGTTCTTACAAAGCCGATTGTTGAAGGCTTTAAAAGAAGGACAGTACAGTGTTGATTTTAAAGATGAAGATGTAAAAGACAGCACTAATACAACGAATTTTTTACCGGATTCATTAGCCGTTATGTTTCGGGTAGTGGATGATGAAAAGATTTACCTCCAAAGCTGTGGAGGCTCCAGTGCCGCAAACTTACTTGGAAGATTTGCACATGGAGATCACCACATTCATCACATCATTAAAACCATTACTGCTCACGAACAGGAACTCGATCCGGATAAAATTTTAGCAGAGATTGTGCATTTGCCGGAAAGCCGAATCGGAAATATTTTATTGCGTCCGGTATTGCGTGATTATGAAATTCCGTATTTGGGAAAATCTGCCTTGCCGGTGGAACAACAAATTCAACTACAAGATTTGATGGTTTCCGTTCAAAATGATAAAATTATTTTGAGATCAAAACGCCTGAACAAAGAAATTATTCCTCGTTTGAGTACTGCTCACAATTATACTTTTAACGCATTGCCTGTTTACCAATTCCTATGTGATTTACAGACACAATATTTTGATAAGAGCGGAGTGGGATTTAATTGGGGAAGCTTGGTGGGTAATTATAAATTTTTACCAAGAGCTACTTACAAAAATGTAATCCTGGAACGTGCTAAATGGCAGTTGAAAAAAGAGGACGTTGCTGTATTGTTGAACGATAAACCCTCAAAAGAATTAATAAATACCTGGCGCAAACATCTCAATTTACCCGAGCAAGTTGCGCTGGTAGATGGTGATAATGAATTGCTTATTAATTTTAAAGATGAGCAGAGTGTAAGCATGTTCTTAAGTAGTATCAAAAAAAGAGAAAGCTTTATATTGGAAGAATTTTTATTTAATGAACAAGCACTTTTTATTAAAGACGAAGACAACAAGGGGTATGTAAACGAATTCATCGCTATGTTGTTAAAAGATAAAATAGCAGCCCAAAAAATAAGACAACGTACAAAATCCGAAAGAGAAACGATCACCAACACAGAACAAGGCATTCAACGGAATTTCAGTATAGGAAGCGAATGGTTATACTATAAATTTTATTCTGGAATAAAAACCGCAGATAAATTACTGGCCGAAGTGATTCGTCCGCTTACACAAGAATTAGTCGATAAAAATTATATTGATAAATTTTTCTTCATTCGCTATTCCGATCCGGATAATCACATTCGCTTGCGTTTTCATTTTGCGGATCTCTCCAAAATAGGATTGGTAATTGGCTTGGTTTACAAAGCAATTCAGCCTTACCAGGAACAAGGCCTCATTTCAAAAATACAAACAGATACCTATGCAAGGGAATTAGAGCGCTATGGTACCAATTCCATGGAACTTACAGAATCGCTATTTTATATTGATAGCATTGTCACACTAAACCTGTTGGATTTAATTGATGGAGAAGAAGGTGAGATTATCCGCTGGCAATTTGCAATACGCAGCATGGATGATTTGCTGACCAATTTAAAATTTTCGGCAGCTGAAAAATTACAACTGCTGGATCGTATGAAAACAAGCTTCTTTCGAGAGCACGGCGAAAGTAAAGAGCTGAAATTACAATTAGATGCCAAGTTTAGAACGGAACGTAAACTGGTGGAGGATATCTTAAACAAAGAATTGGATGAGCGCAGGGAAATACAACCGGTCATCGAATTATTGAAATGGAAAGATGAGCAGGTTCAACCCCTGGCCGAGCAGCTACTGGAGTTGAAGAGAAATAATCAGTTACAAATAGACTTAAACGAATTAACATCCAGCTATATTCACATGTTGTTAAATCGCTTGTTCATGGCACGCCAA
>DASRRA010000492.1:0-5375 GCA_035696085.1 Bacteroidia bacterium
CAATGTACGGGAACATAAATAATATGGGTTGACGATTCGCTGCATTTCAATTTTGTGAGATACAGGTGCCGGAGAAAGCATATCATCCTTTACTAATACAACTGTACAGAATGTGGCTAATACCGGTTTGTTGAATTTGTCTCGAATGATATAATAATGAAAGCCCCAATTATTTTCAGGTTCTCTATTATTTCTAAATGTTTTTTCCAATACATTTAAACCTTCCCAATCATAAGTTCCATTTTCCCCTAATAGTTTGTTCCATAACTCAGGCTCTATATTATGAATCGTGGTTTCATGCTGAACGGTATAAGTAGTAGCAATGGATGGCGCTTGTGTAGTTGGTTCAGAGAATTGTTCTGTCTTAAGGTTAGCTACTTTTCTGAATGCCCTCTGCACGTCCATCATAGTACGTCCTTCATCATGTAATGCTTTGGGAAAATGATAAGCAATGCGTTCTGCCAATCTTTCGATATCTGAAAACGTATGATGATTGGTAATTGTAAAACGCAGACCGGTGCTGGTTTCCGGAACTGCAGGAAAAATACCGATATTCACATACAACCCTTCATCCATTAATCGTTTTACCATATTAAATCCAACCCTGTTAAGTCCTAAACCAATAAAAGAAATAGGAGAATCCATGTTGGACAAAAGTGGTAAGCTATAATGTTCCAGTAATTGATGACAATGATGTAGTTTTTCTTTCAATGATTTTTGTAATTGATAAATTTCATCTGATAAATGAATTTTAGCAGATGCTATTCCTGCCCCAATAACGGGTATTTGATGAGGTCCGGAAAAAATTAATGCACCTCCGCAGAATCTTACCTTTTGACACAATGCTTCATCCGCAAAAATGAAAGCGCCACCACCCGCCGCAAATGCCTTATTGAGGGAAGTGGCGAGCACCATTTTTTTATGCAATGCAACTTGGCTTAACACAACGCCGGTGCCATGTAATCCTTCAATGCTCATTCCGTGAGCATCATCTATGTATAAATAAAATTGTTTATATTTTTCAAGCAACTGCACCAATTCTTTCATAGGCGCATAATCACCGTACATGGAGTAAACACCATCCAACATGTACCAGATTTTATCATGCTTTGTAGTCAGTTCAACAATCCTGCTTTCAAGCTCATCCAGGCGATTATGTCTTATAACAGAAACAGCAACACCTTTTGATCGCATCTTTAATACGGCATCCTGTACACTTGCATGTACCTGCTGATCCATGATAATGGCATCTCCACCTTCAACAACAACAGGAATAACAGCATGATGCCCCAGTGAAACGGAGGTGGTAAGCACAAGTGGAGCATTAAACATGGAACGCAATAATTTTTCCCATTCTGTATATAAAGTACAGGCTACATAACTGCGTGATGAAGAAAATTGAACTCCGTATTGTCGTATCGCCTGTATAGCAGCCTCTTTTAAACGATCATCTACATCAAGGCCAAGATAACTGCATGATCCAAAATTTATCAGTTCATTTCCTTTGATGGTAATTGACCGTCCGTTATATACCTCATCTTCTGTAAAAAGATGCGTGATCCCTTTTTGCTGACAAGCGGTCATAATATCATTAACTGTGTTAATAATATTAGTAGAGGTGTGTTTTTTTATCATAATATTTATACTTTTGTGATTAGATTTAAGCTTAATTTTCAACTTTTGGTTTAGAAAAATCTTAAAATAAAAATGTATAAAGTAGATGTAAAAGGATCGTGTCAGGAAAATGATTTTTGCCGTATATGGATTTCGAATGGAGTTATGTTTGTAGAATATAAACCCGGACTTATAATGACGTTGGAAACGGCAAAATTTATGGTTAATGAGCGACTCAGACTTTCTGATGGTACTTCATATCCGGTTCTCCTTGATGTTAGAAATTTAGTTTCAACCGAAAGGGCTGCGATGAAATATTATAAAACCAAAGAAGTGACTCGATATATTACATCTGCTGCACTCCTAACTGGAAATGCTTTGACCTCTCTTGCAGGAAACATTTTCTTAACACTTGAAAAACCATTGATCCCAACCAAACTTTTCACAGATGAAAAGAAAGCGTTGGAATGGTTAGAAAAATATAAATTCTTAAATTAAAACAATCTATTCAACGTATTTACAACACTCGTTTGTCAATCGTTTAATAAACAGTTCTACCCAATATATTTTTATTTTCTTAAAATTATTGCAGTATTTCAAAGAACGAAATTATAGCAATATGGTATGTTGTATTCTGAAGTATACGAACCTAAGCTATGTCTGAAACCTTTATAAATTAACAATTACAGACATTTTGAAATTTAAAGCAATAGTTCTTTAAGGGGATGATTTGCTTTGTTTAACGCAAATACACCTATCAAGGTTATTGTATTTAGTTAACTATTCTATGTTTATAAGTTTTTAAACCTTAATGTATTCGCTCGTAACATTTTATGCGAGCATACTATTTAAATGAAAAGAAAAAAGAAGTGAGATTATTTTATCGAATTAAAATATTCGACAAAGTTTTGGTTGGAATCCAGGTTCATTTTTTTTCGCAATCTCGAGCGGCTCTTCTCCACACTCTCCTCCTGGATATTTAAAATACTTGCCATTTCCTTGGAAGAAAGATTAAGCATTAATAAGGTACACAGCTGATGATCTTTGTCAGTTAATGAGGGATGGGTTCTGGAAAGTTTAAATATAAGTTCATCCTTAACAGATTTAACTGCGCCTGATTCTTCTTGCAACGCAAATTTGGTTAAGGAGGTTATTGCTGAATCAGTTTTTTTAATCGTACGTTGTTTTTCAATTACCTCCTGTTCAATTTTTAATTGCAGTATCTTCTTTTTATTCCTTTTCCAGAAAAATAGCGTGGATAGCGTAATGATCAGTAAAAGAATAATGGTTACATATAGATATGTCTGAAGCTTTATTATTTTTCTTTCACTCTTTTCAACCAGCAGCTCGAGTTGTTTTTGTTTTTCAAATAATTGCTGTTCATTTCCAGGGGGATGGATATTACTTTGCGCTGGCGCAAGGCTATACAGGCAAAAAAGAAGCAGGCTACAAATTCCGAGTTTTAATTTCATCTTCAGAAAATCAGTTCAGATAATTCAGTTTCTCTTCCAGCATAAATGCGTATTCATGTTTATAAAAATCTGTATCGCATGTATTAGTTATTGACTAAAATAGTTTTTTTCATTACAAAATACAAATGCCTTGATTTAAAAAATACAAAAGCGATTATCTTCTCCACGAAGAACAACCGCTTTAGCTATTTAGAATATCTTATTATTAAAGAAATGCTGTTTTGAAAAAGTATTTCCTGGTTTTTATTTGAGTTTTGTACTCTTTATTGTACACAAAGGTACCCAGGCAAAATTTTTAAGAAGTTCCCAATCCTCAATAAACGTTTGTTCATCTGAACTGAATATAATGGTTCCTCGCATATTTTTGCCTGTGAATTTCCATATATGTCTATAGGAATCAATCGTGAATGCACGTTCGTCGCCCCTGTTATCATATGTCGTTAAACAAAGCTCCCGTGTATCCGGATGAAAACCATACATGCCAATACCTATGTGTTCTTCCTCGCTGAACTGACGGTCCCATTTCCCCACCATGTAAAAATTTCCAGGAAGCCAATCATAGGTTTGTACACCAGTAAAATCCGTATTTGCTGCAAATGGAGCCTCTGAAAAATTCTGCCCCTCTACCAACCACTTTCCCACAAATACTTGTAACTTTTTTAGTTCTATTGAAGGTTCAGGCAGTTTAACTGCAACTTTTCTTGTTTTATAAATCGTTTCCATGGCTATGTTTTCTTGAAGTGAATGAAACAAAGATTTTTTACAAGTGCACTTCCCTATTTTTAACAAAATCAAAACCACAATAAATTAAATGGAGACTTATTCAAATGCTGATAATGACGGTGCTTACGTGCTGTTCTATTTTTTTATAAAATTGCAACCCCCTGGATTGAGTAAAATAATTCGCAACGCTATGGGATTTTAATTCTGTGGTTGAGAAACAATACCTAATCGGATAGCATATAATATAAGCTCAGACGTAGAATTGATATGGAGTTTCTTCAGAATATTTTTACGGTGCGTACTAATGGTATGGTGACTTAGAAAAAGTTTGTCCGCAATTTGTTTACCTGTAAATCCTTGTGCAATAAGCTGAACAATTTCCGTTTCCCGCTTAGAAAGCTCGGAAGGCTCGCAGTGTCCATCCTTATTAGTAAAATGCTTTTCCAATATAATGTCTATTACCTTTGCACAAAAAAAATTTTCCCCTTTGGAAGTGGCATACACAGCCTGAATAATTTCATCCGAATCACATTCTTTTGTAATAAAATTTTTAATGCCAAAATCCAGTACTTTATGAATGTTATTTTTATTATGATCAGATGAAATAACCATGACCGTACTTTTGGGTGACAGCATCTTCACTTTTTTTAAATCGTCAACCTGAAAACAACCTGAATTGTAATCAATGATTATGACATTGGGAGGACTTACTTTTATTTCTTCTAATAATTCGGCGCTGTTTTTAGCCTCAAAAATTATTTGAAAGTCAGAAACTTGCGAAAGCACATTTTTTATCCCCATTCGTGTGACAAATTGGGGATCAGCTAAAATTATCTTTACGGTTGCCAAAGCTACAAATTTGTTTAGAATCATTCTAAACAACAAAAGTAGATGTATGAAAAGTATGCTCCTATACCCTATTAGGGGTATTTTGCCTACCTGCTTTAGAGGATTAAAATTAGCATCTCGATTAAATAAAAAAATCCTTGCAAGAAATTATCTTGCAAGGATTTTTTATGAAACATTGAAGTTGTACCTACAAATTTGTACTGCTGTTAATTAGTTTACCCACCGCGTCTACACCTGCTTGTGCAACAGCATGATCATTCTGTACGGAATCACCCGAAACCCCAATTGCACCAATAACAAGTCCTTGTGCGTTTTTAATTGGAAGTCCGCCTGGAAATGTAATTAATCCACCATTGGAATGCTCGATATTATATAGTGCGCCTCCGGGTTGAGAAAGCTTGCCAATATCACCTGTTGGCATATTAAAAAAGCGAGCAGTTCGCGCTTTTTTCTGTGCGATATCGATGGAACCCAGCCATGCATTATCCATATGAGCAAATGCAATAAGGTTTGCACCAGCATCTACAATTGCGATATTCATTAAGGTTCCTAATTCTTTTGCCTTTGCTTTTGCAGCATTAATGGCAGTTTCCGCATTTTTCAATGTCAGGTTTTCTGTGTGCGTTAACGTTAGATTTTCCATCGTTTTTTGTTTTTTAGATTTATACTAATTAATGATGAAGAAAGAGAAGACTATAAGAGGTAAGCTTTTCACAA
>DASRRA010000493.1:0-1513 GCA_035696085.1 Bacteroidia bacterium
AACCCGAACATTTCTTTCATCTGTCTCTTTTTTAAACAGGTTTGCATCTTTGCCAAGTATAACAACAACAGCATCGGCTTTTGAATTTATTGCTTCATTTATGGTATGCGCTAATAAAGTTTTCCCCTGGTATTGCAGGAGTTGTTTTGGTTTTCCCAAACGTGTCGATGCACCGGCCGCCAGGATAACTATACCACAACTGTTCACTATATAATCAGCGGACAACAACTTAATTTATGATTTAGAAGTTAAGTTTACTTCTTCGATGATGGTAGCTGACCGTGGATGTATCACTTCTTTAATGGTTCGCAATGATTGAACATCTTTACCTGCAAACAACGCTTTTATTTCTGCTAAAATGGACAAAGCAATTTCTTCAGAAGTTTCAGCGCCGATATCCAAACCCACAGGACTATGAAGCACGGATAATTGTTGTTCAGTAAAATTTGATCCTTCCTCTTTTAATTCACCCAGCATTCGTTCTCTTTTTTTCTTTGGGCCCAGCATTCCAATGTATGCTACATTTTTACTTAGTAATTGACGTAGCATCGCCATATCATAATTGTAGTTGTGAGTCATTAGGAGGAAAACAGTATGCTCATCAACAGAAATTTGTTCCAGCGCATGTTCCGGTTTTGCTACCAGCACCTGGCAGGCACTCACAAATCTTTCCTTTTTTGCATAATTAGCCCTTCCATCCACAACTGTTGTTTCCCAACCAAGAATGTCAGCCAGATTTACTACCGGCATTACATCATTTCCTGCGCCAATAATAATAATTGAAACCGGAGGTTTTATCACTTCAATAAAAGCTGTGATATTGTGATCATCCGAAGTATAATTTTTAAAAGAAGAATTTTGATTGATCAATCCTTCATTCGCATCGGCAAGTAAAACATCTTTTAAAACAGGAACGTGTTGAACAATATTTCCATCGTCCTTCAATAACAAACAGGTTCCATATTGAGGGCCTTTTCTATCCTGGAGAGAAAATAAAGTAACCAATGCTGCTGTTTGCCTTTTCTCGTTTAACTTTTTCAAATATTGAATTGGGTTATCCGGATTTGAAACATCAATCGGTTCTATCAGCACCTGGATAATACCATTACACCCAAGTCCTACTCCAAATTTTGCATCGTCGTCGTCCATTGTATCATAGGTAACAAGTCTTGATCTTTTCTCCGTCATTACAAGCAACGCTTTGCGTAAAGCATCTCCTTCCAAACAACCCCCACTGATGGCGCCGGTCAATTGACCATCGTCTTCAATCAGCATTCTTGCTCCGGGTCTGCGATACGATGAGCCTTCCACATGCACTACCGTTGCCAAAGCTGTTTGTTTTCCCAGCTTCTGCGCTTCATTAAATGCCTTTATAATATCACGGATTTCTTTCATGTTAAAGCCCCCTGTCTCCGCCGCGGCGGAGGAACTTGGTTATGTTTATGCACTTCTATAAAAGGAAAATTCATTGTTGATATATTAATTCAAAGAATAGCTTATTCAAAGATAAATT
>DASRRA010000494.1:0-3556 GCA_035696085.1 Bacteroidia bacterium
CCATACGACTTTTCATATATTACATATTTCAGTTCGTGTAATTTTCGCAAACCTTCAGTTACAGTAGCCGGACTCAGATTGAGCTTGTCGGATAATTCCTTATTCCCAACCAATAACGAGTTGTCGGAAGATAGGTTGTAAATCGTCTTTAAATAGTTTTCAATTGTTTCAGGCTTCATAAAAAATATTTTCGGTATACCAAAATTAATAATTTATTAATGATAAAACATGATCAACTTTGTATAAAATTTTAAAGTAGATGAAACGAATAAATGTTTTTATAATCTTGCTCATTTTGATCATATTGGGTTGTAAGAAAATAATGCCGCCTGCGCCCAATGACAGCGAATTGCTGGACGGACCAGTGGAAGGCTTAACAGCCCAGGAAAAGCAACAGTTTCTGAGTGGGGATGTCGCATTTAATGATGATATATTCACTCCCAAAAATGGGTTGGGACCCATCTTCGTGGCTAATTCCTGTGGCAGTTGTCATGCGGGCGACGGTAAAGGGCATCCGTTTGCAATTCTTACACGTTTTGGTCAAACCGATACTACCGGAAACGAATATTTACAACTGGGAGGACCTCAATTGCAAAACAGAGCTATACCTGGTTATACCCCTGAACAATTACCAGCTGGTGTGGGTTTTTCAAAAATCCTGGCACCTGCCAATACAGGTCTGGGCTTTTTAGATGCCATCAGTGATGCAACGATACTGGCACAAGCAGATCCGGCGGATGCAAATGGAGATGGGATTTCCGGCGTTCCCAATTGGATCCATGTACCAGCCTATTGCCAATTCAGGCCAGGTACCATTCTATTCCAAGGCCGTTACATAGGGCGTTATGGAAAAAAAGCAGGAGCTTATGATTTATTGCAACAAACAGCGAATGCTTACAATCAGGATATGGGAATCAACTCCGCTTTTGAACCCTATGAAACCTATTCCAAATTAGAAGTAGATCCGGAAGTAAGCAATACAACCATTTATAACGTAGTTTTTTACCTGAAAACATTAAAGGCACCGATACAGCGTAACCAGGGGAATGAACAAGTACAAGCAGGAGTAAAGGTTTTCAGAGTAATAGGTTGTAATAAATGCCATACAGAAGAATACAGAACCGGAGAATACACCATTACAGCGCTTGCCAATAAAGTAATTCGCCCTTATACTGATTTATTATTACACGACATGGGGCCTGGTCTGGATGATCATTATACAGAAGGGTATGCAAAGACAGCCGAATGGAAAACACCCGCTTTATGGGGACTGGGCTTAGCAAAAAAATCCCAGGGAGGAAGTTATTTTTTACTGCATGACGGAAGAGCACATTCCATTGAAGAAGCTATTCTGTTGCATGGAGGAGAAGGACAAAAAAGTAAAAATGCTTATATGAATTTGACAAATAATGATAAAGCCAATCTATTAAAATTTCTAGAAAGTCTATAAATGGAAAGAAGAACATTTATTAAAAACACCTGTATACTTGCAGGCATGAGTTGGTTTCTGCAAGCATGTTCCACACATAAATACATTACTGATTTTACACTTGCTTCCAATAGAATTACTGTACATAAATCTTCTTTTACAGTGATCAAAAAAGAAAAGGAAATACAGCAAAAGTTTATTTTGTTGAAGCCGGATAATTTTCAATTTCCAATTGTGCTTTATAAGCTTTCGGAAAATGAATACAAAGCACTGCTGCTTCAATGTACGCACCAGGGGTGTGAGCTTAACGCCTATGAAACAACACTGGTATGCCCTTGCCATGGAGCGGAGTTTAATAAAAAAGGAGAAGTGACACAAGGCCCCGCTGATACAAATCTTAAATCGTTTACAACAACACAGGACAATGAAAATATATACATTCAATTTTAGACGGATGAAATACCTGGTGCTTTTATTTTTTTGTACTTATATGTTTCATGGACAAGCACAATCGGATTCAAACAAATTGAAACACAGTTTGCCTGATACGTCAAAAGCATCCATGAATATGGATGCGGTTTACAACCGTCCGTTTTTGAAATATGGTAAAATACCGGTGGCTATTGGCGGTTATATGGAAGCAAATACACATTACGCTTCAACCAATGGTGTATCCGAAGGGTTTTCCTTTCAGATGAGAAGAGTGACATTATTCGTTTCTTCTACCATTCATTCAAAAATTAAATTTTTATCGGAAATTGAATTTGAAGATGGAACCAAAGAAATCAATATTGAGTTTGCGTCGCTGGATATTCAGCTGCATCCACTATTGAATTTTCGTGGAGGAATAGTGATGAATCCAATTGGTGCATTCAATCAAAATCATGATGGCCCCCGTTGGGACTTTGTGGATCGCCCTGTTTCAGCAACGCAAATGCTGCCGGCCACCTTTAGCAATGTAGGCTTTGGAATTTATGGAAAAGTATATAAACCAAATATTGTATGGGCGTATGAATGTTACCTGACAAATGGTTTCAATGATCATATTATCGGGAACAGGGAGAATAAAACATTCTTACCGGCAACAAAACGTGACCCCGAACGATTTGAAGAGAGTTTCAATGGAGAAGTGATGGAAACAGTGAAAACATCTTTTCGTTATCGAAAGGTAGGAGAATTAGGCTTATCTTATATGGGAGGTGTTTACAACAAATTCCAGGATGAAGGATTAGTGCTGGATAAGAAGAGAAGAGTGGATGTAGTTGCCATCGACTTTAATACACAGATTCCTTGCTTGAATACTGCTATTACAACAGAATTTGCCTGGATATGGGTAGATGTTCCGGAAACGTACTCTCAACAATATGGAAAAAAACAGTATGGTGGGTTCATAGACATTGTCCAACCCGTCATCCGAAGAAAAATGTTTGGTTTTGAAAAGGCCTCTTTAAATGCCGCAGTCCGCTTAGAGTATGTAGATTGGAATGTAGGTAGATTTAATGAAACAGGTTCAGCTATTACGGATGAATTAATTGGTATTGTTCCGGGAATTAGTTTTAGAACGTCTCCGCAAACAGTGTTGCGATTAAATTATGGGTATCAGTGGCAAAAGGATATTTTTGGAAATCCGCCGGCAAAAACCGCTATTTTGCAATTTGGGGTAAGCAGCTATTTTTAAAAGGAAAGAACAAAGTGATTACTATTTGATATTCAAATCGTAATCACTGTCGTAGCTTTCATACTCTTCTTCAAATTCCTGTGCATAGGCACCATCTATTTCAATTCTCGAATAATTAAAATATTCTCCATCTTGTCCGTGAATGGGTTCACTTGCAAATTCATTTGGAAACAAACTTTTTTCTTTTTTCATAATTTTTAATTTTTTGATTTATACAAAATTGGTGAAGGAGTTTCAACTTAAATGCCAGTTTATATTAACTCTAGGTTAATTCTACAAAGGTTATTGTTTCTTGGAACATTAGGGATACATCTTATCTCAAACGGTTTTTGAATTGAGGAAATTATGCCCGAAAATAGATTTATGATCAAATGCAGCAACATCAGTTCACCAAGGATTACAGAGTCCGGATGAAGTCCTACACTAAATGATATTTAAAAATCTTCTTA
>DASRRA010000495.1:0-2507 GCA_035696085.1 Bacteroidia bacterium
ATGATAAGCAGGCCGAAGGAACGATAACATCCAAAAATAAATATTTAAGTGCTTTTTCGTCAGAAGGAGTGAGCGTTGGAAAAGATTTGAATTCACCGGTAACCAAACAGTATGCGGGAACTTATCCGTTCAACGGAAAGATAAAAACAGTGATCGTAGAACAAAGCATTAAATAAACGCTAAACATTTCACTATTCAACAACTGCAATCATTAACACTAAAACCAACCACATGAAACCAATTAAAACAATTTTATCAGCAATTATTGCAATTGCATTAAACACGACACTTTCGGCTCAGGAAACAACCTTAAAAGCGGACAAGCTTTCTTTTGAGGCATTTGAACTCAAATTAAAACAGGCAGGTACTAGGGCACAATTAATTGACGTCCGTACTCCTGAAGAGTTTAAACTTAATCACTTAAAAGGTTCACAGAACCTGGATTTAAGAGATTCGGTTGCGGTTAAGGAAGCGATTGCTAAACTGGACCCTCAACAACCGGTATTCGTTTATTCCATTAACAATGGTAGAAGCGGAGTTTTTGTAAAACAATTGAAGGAGGCTAACTTTCAAAATGCTTACGAATTGCCGGGAGGAATAAGTAAATGGATAGGACAGGGTCGGCCTGTTGAAAGTATTACAGAAAAAGGATTAACCAAAGAAGAATATAAAAAACTGATCAGCTCCGATAAACTGGTATTAGTGGAAATTGGTTCTAAGTTTTGTGGTGGTTGCGTTAAACTGGTACCCGTTGTAAATTTAGTGAACAAAGAAAATCCTGATAAATTAAAAGTGGTAAACATCGAATTGTTCGACAATAAGCAACTAGGTAAAGAATTAGACATACAATCAATCCCAACCTTGATCCTTTATAAAGGAAATAAAATAGTATGGCAAAAAAACGGAGCAATTACCAAAGCTGATATTGAAGCAGCAATTCATCAGGAATATGCAAACAACTAGTCATTCAACCACTTGATTAAACTTAACCGTTGTAAAAATTGACAATGCTTTATTCTACATTACCCTCATCAATTAAAAAAAATGGATTACTCATTTTATTAATGGCTTTTATTATACACGCTAATGGCCAGCAAACAAAGAGTGTTTCATTGAAACAGGAAAATACTATTCCCTATGGGGTTGTAGTAAAGGAAGTATATTATAAAGGAAAAAATGCCTTACAACTCCTCCAGTTAAAGGATACGGACCTTGTCTATACATTTGCAACTATTAAAAACATAAACTTTCATAATGGAACAATTGAAGCATATATTTCAGGCGAACCCAAAATAGGCGCAATAGCATCGGCGCGAGGTTTTGTTGGAATTTCATTTCGTGTGAGTAAAGATACAGGTAGAGCAGAAACATTTTACATACGACCGACGAATGGACGTGCCCAGGAACAGGAACGTCGTAATCATTCGTTGCAATACATTTCCCATCCAGGATATCCCTGGCAATTGCTAAGAAAAAATACACCTGAAAAATATGAATCATACGCCGATCTTATTCCCGGAGAATGGACGAAAATTAAAATAGAGGTTCAGGATCAAAATGCTAGGTTGTATATAAATGATGCTGTACAACCCAGCCTTATCGTAACTGATTTGAAACAAGGAAAAGATGCAAGAGGCACTATTGCTTTATGGATCGCTGTGGGAACTAACGCCTATTTTGCTGATTTAAAAATCAATAATACAGATTAGATAAACGCAATGAAATAACTCATGTGTAAAAATATAAAAACTAAAAAATTAAAATAACTGAATAAAATGAAAACCAATTATTTATTTGTAGTCGCATTTTCTGCGATAAACCTGTATGGAACTTCCGCATTCGCACAAGCAGATCCCTTGCAACCTTGGAAAGGAGTGCAAAATAATACACTTAAAGAATCAAAAGATTATAAAGCTGACGCTACTGTAAAGACGCCCGAAAATGCGCCGAATGTTGTTTGGATATTACTTGACGATGTTGGTTTTGGTGCAATTTCTCCTTTTGGTGGATTGATAAATACACCTAACTTGCAAGAGTTGGCCAATAGTGGATTGCGATATACTAATTTTCACACAACAGCAATATGCTCTCCTACGCGAGCGGCTTTACTAACTGGTAGAAATACACATTCGGCTCATATGGGATTGTTTCCTGAAACCGCTATTAACTATCCGGGGTATGATGCCAGAATTCCTTTTGAAAAAGCTTTTATATCTGAAGTATTAAAAGAAAATGGATACAATACATTTGCTGTTGGTAAATGGCATATTACTCCTGTTAATGAAGCTACACCTGCAGGGCCCTTTAACCGTTGGCCTACAGGGCGAGGCTTTGAAAAATATTTTGGATTCCTTTATGGAGAAACTGATCAATACAATCCTTTTATAGTTGAAGGAAATGAATCCTATGAAGGAAATTTAAATGGAAAACATTTTACCACACTGATAACGGATAAAGCAATCAAGTATATTGGCGGACAAAAATCTGTTAACCCAAACAAACCATTT
>DASRRA010000496.1:0-18806 GCA_035696085.1 Bacteroidia bacterium
ATGAAGCGGTAAGTAAATACAATTCCAAGGTAGAAATTAACACGAGCAATCACACCATTTCTAAAGTAAAGACAAGCCTGGGGGAGTGGATGGCTCAGAAACGCAGACATATCACCACGTTTGCGAATTACAGCAGAGCAAGCAAATGGAGGTTGTTTTTTTTAACAAGTAGTCAGTACCTGTTCTTTGCAACATTTATCACGCTGCTTATTTTGAACATTGGATTATTTTTAGTAATATTCCTTTTTATAGTTCGATTGTTAATTCAAATCATTATCTTTAAAAAATCAATGGCAGAGTTGGGTGAGAAAGATCTATTGATGTTTACGCCTGTAATAGAGTTCATTTTATTGTTCGTATACCCGTTAATTACAGTATCTAATGCGTTTTTGAAAAAAAATAAATGGAAATAATGGATGAATTACAACCTACCTCAAACCTGTCAGAAAAAGCCGTTCACGACTACAGCTTAATTCGTGCTGCGCTCGATCATGGTGATCAAAAAGCGTATGCGGAATTAATGAGTCGGTATCGCGATTCTGTTTATTTCATGTTGTTGAAAATGGTTAACAACAAAGATGATGCGGACGATCTTACCATCGAAGCTTTTGGAAAAGCCTTTAAACGTCTGGTGCAATACACGCCGAGTTATGCGTTCAGCACCTGGTTGTTTAAAATCGCTTCCAACAATTGCATCGATTTTATCCGCAGAAAAAAGATGGTAACCTTTTCAATTGACCGAACCTTTGAGAACGATGAAGGTGGAGAAATGAAAATGGACATCAAAGCTGAAGGACTCAATCCCGAAGAGAAGATTATCAAAAAGCAAAAAATCAAACACATGCGAGAAATTGTGGAAACACTCAAGCCACGTTATCGTATTCTGGTTGAAATGCGTTACTTTGATGAGTTATCTTACGAGGAAATAGCCGAAAAGCTGGAATTGCCCTTAGGAACCGTCAAAGCACAATTATTCCGTGCACGTGAGTTTTTAGCTAACATTTTAAAAAATTCAGATACAAAAATTTGATAAAACACCTACTCAACTAATTTTCAACAATTCATTAAAGGATAACACTTCGGTGTTATCCTCTATTTTTTATAAGCGGTGCTATCCATTATTACAAAGTATTTCCCAGATATTTCTCCTCTTCAGCAAGAGCAGTTTGCTCAATTACAAAGCCTGTACGAACTTTGGAACGCACAGATCAATGTTATTTCCCGTAAAGATATTGAACTCTTGTATGAGCGTCATGTCTTGCATTCCCTGGGTATTGCAAAAGTGATACGTTTCAAACCCAACACTCACATAATGGATGTAGGCTGTGGTGGAGGTTTCCCAGGTATACCTATGGCCATCTTGTTTCCAGAGTCTTCTTTTTATTTGGTAGACTCCATCGGAAAAAAAATAAAAGTGGTGAATGAAGTTGCTAGTGCCTTAGGACTGAAAAATGTAAAAGCCGAACACAAGCGTGCAGAAGAGGTAAAAGATAAATTTGAATTTATCATTAGCAGAGCCGTCACCGAATTTCCTGCATTCTATAAATGGGTACAAAATAAAATCAGCAAAGAGCAATTCAATTCCTTACCCAATGGAATCCTTTACCTAAAAGGTGGAGACTTGGAAGAAGAATTTAAAGATTTTAAAAAAAGGGTGGTGTTTTACGATCTGAAAGAGTATTTCAAGGAAGAGTTTTTCGAAACGAAAAAGGTGGTTTATTTGCCAATGTAGTACATAATCACCCGACAGGTTTTTACTGCGTAAGCCGAAGCTCAGCTTAGGATTAAAACCTGCAGGGTTTAAAATTAGGAGCGATACTTCAGTGCTTTCTATTTCTTTCATTCCCGCTTTTCGCTGCAAGTTTGCCTTCGCTATCGCTACGTCAAAGCTTTCCGCTACAATCGGGGCTAGGAAATTCGGTACCATCCATTAAAGACTTCTTTGCTATTAAGATGCGACCCCTACCGGGAGAAGTGCTAGTTTAATTCCAACGTTCAGCGTAGCGTCTCGCTACGTCGCGGTACCCAAGGCCTCCGGCCTGAATTTTTCTTTCAATCTTCAATCCCTTCCGCCATAGCCTTCAACGCATTCATCGTTTTCAGATTCCTTGCTGAAGCAACAATCTTCAATTTGCTTTCAAAAAAATTATTATTGAGTTTGGTGTTGCCATAATTATTTGGCAAATGCAAATAGATCACATTTCCTTTTATTGAAAATTCATCGGTGCCATAACTGCCTTGTGAAATTTTATCCAGGCCGGCTTTGTCAATCGTGCCGGTAAAAAAGATAAAATACAGTTTTTCAACATCACAATCTTTCTTTTTAATGAAGGGATTGTTTTTTAAAACACCTTCAATAGAATCGGCAGCAACGAGGATAACCGGCACTTCAAAACCAAATGTGTCTTTTATTTTCTTTTCTATTTTTTTTTGAAGACCATCCAGGTCACTTCCTTTGTATTGAAAAACAACATTGCCACTTTGTATATAGGTCTTGGCATGTTTTACAGGTAATGTATTAAACATTTCCAGTAAAGCCTGCATCTTGATCATTTTCTGACCACTTACATTGATACCTCTTAAAAGTGCGATGTATGTTTTCAAAATTCTTAAGCGTATTCTGTTTGTAAACGACTTAAACTTCTGTAAAGGCCATCTTCTGTTTTTATCAATTCTTCATGCGTTCCGCTTTCTCTTACTTTTCCATTTTCAATTACAATAATTCTGTCGGCTTTACGAATGGTTGATAAACGATGCGCAATCACAAATGAGGTACGACCTATCATCAGTTTATCAAGGGCTTGTTGTACAACACGCTCCGACTCTGAGTCAAGCGAACTCGTGGCCTCATCTAAAATTAGAATACTTGGGTCTTTTAATACAGCTCTCGCAATGGCAATACGTTGACGTTGTCCTCCGGAAAGTTTAATTCCACGCTCTCCAACTACGGTTTCAAATTTTTCGGGAAAACTTTCAATAAAGTCTAATGCATTTGCTTTGCGGGCTGCTTCCGCTATTTCGGCAATGGTAGCGTTGGGTTTACCATAAGCGATATTTTCTTTAATGGTACCGCCAAATAGTAAAACATCTTGCGGTACAATGGCCATGTTGTTTCGCAGTTCAGTCAACGAATAATCGGTATTTGGTTTTCCGTCAATGAGGATTTTCCCGTTTTCCGGATCATAAAAGCGTAAAAGCAATCCCACCAATGTAGATTTACCAGAACCACTTGGCCCAACAACAGCAATGGTTTCACCTTTTTTTGCAGTCAGGCTGATATCTTTCAATACTTGTATTTCTTTACGTGAAGGATAAGTAAAACTCACATGTTCGAATGTTACATTTCCTTCAACGCGATGTTGAAGTGGTTTTTGTTCAGTGATATCAAGTTGTTCCGGAGTTTCATCTAAAATCTCAAAGACACGTTCAAGTGAACCCACCGCTTTTTGAATTTGCGCATACATTTCAGCAATACCACCGAAAGACATACCTACAAAACCCGAATAAAGAATAAAGGAAATAAGATCACCAATTAGTAGTTGTTGCTTGGAAGCAAGCGTAATCCCGTACCAGATAACGGCAACGATGGCTCCGAATAAACAGAAAATAATGAACGATGCGAAACCTCCTCTGTATTTTCCTCCCAGTATACCATTTGCCACAATTTCTTCGGTGCTGCGTTGATAACGTTTGTTTTCAAAAAACTCATTTGCAAAAGCCTTTACATTGGTAATTCCCTGCAACGTTTCTTCTAAAATCGTATTGGACTCTGCAATTTTTTCCTGTGCTCTACGGCTTACTTTTCTGATAAACCTGCCAAAAATTACTGCAGCAATTGCAACTACAGGAACGATGCTAAGCATGAGTAAAGTAAGCTTGGGAGAAATGACCAACAGCCAGGTAATACCACCTATGATCAGAATGAGTTGTCGTAAAAATTCGGCAATGGTTGTGGTTAGTGTATCTTGAATTTGTGAAATGTCAGCCGACATCCGGCTGTTTAAATCGCCCACCCGTTTTTGTGCAAAAAAGGTCATGGGTAGCATAATCATATGCGCATAAACCGCTTGTCTTAGTTTGGCCAACGTGTTTTCGGTATAATTAACAAAGAGGTAAACTCTGAAATAGGAGAAAACAGCCTGAGCAGAAAGAACCAGGATAAGGTAGACCCCTATTTCATTGATTTGTGAAAAATCCTTTTTTTCAATGGTCTTAACCAGGTCACCCAACATCATCGGAAACCAAAGTGCAGTTGCGCCGGTTAATGCAAGAAATACCATCCCCAGGTATAATTTCCATTTATGAGGTCCAATGTATTGGAATAAGCGGGATATTTGTTTAAATGATTCCTTATTAATTTTTGCCTTTGGCAAGTCATCCGTTTCTTTTACTTTTCGAGCCATTCTGGTGGTTAAATTTAGGACACAAAGATATCCTTTTAGAGCGGAATATTGGCCTGTTTTTACAACATAAATCCCTATTTTAGGCCGGTGGAGGATAAAAGGCGGCGAATGGTAAAAAGACTAAATTTTTTGATAAAATCCATTTTTTATCATTAAATACTTGCAGAATTGAAAAAAATTCTATCTTTGCAGTCCGAATTAAGAAAACAGAATATTAATAAGTGCGCCCCTGGTGTACATAAACTATAAGAGCAAATGGCATTACGTACGTTTCAACCATCGGTAAAAAAGAGAAAAAACAAGCACGGTTTCCGTGAAAGAATGGCATCTGCAAACGGACGCAGAGTATTGGCATCCCGCAGAGCAAAAGGAAGAAAGAAATTAACCGTATCTGACGAAAAAACACACAAATAATAAGAATGAAATTCAATTCTATAAAAAAGGCCTTTCCGTTTATTGGAAAGGCCTTTTTTTACGACTTCGCTAAAGCTACGTCATACACAGTACGACTGTGGGAATTTTGACATAATAAGTCACGCTTTGTTGATAGATTTATAAAGAAGAAGGCTGATAAATAAAGTAATTTTGCAAAAAAACGAAAACAACTAAACATAGCAATCCCTATATATGCCAAAAAATAAAGAAATAAAATCGGTACTCATCATTGGAAGCGGACCTATCATCATTGGTCAAGCATGTGAATTTGATTACTCTGGCTCTCAAGCGGCTCGTTCCCTTAGAGAAGAAGGAATTAAAGTGACACTTATCAATTCCAATCCGGCTACCATTATGACGGATAAAGTAACAGCTGAAAATATCTACCTGTTGCCATTGGAAGTAAAGTCCATCATTAAAATTCTGGAGGAAAATAAAGACATTGATGCCGTTTTACCAACTATGGGCGGGCAAACCGCCTTGAACCTGGCCATGAAATGTGATGAAATGGGCATTTGGAAAAAATACAATGTGAAAATGATTGGTGTTGACATCGATGCCATTGAAGTAACAGAGGATCGTGATAAATTCCGTGAACGCATGAATTTGATTGGTGTAGGCATGGCACCATCCAAAATTTGCCGCTCCTTCCTGGAAGGAAAAGAAATTGCACAGGAATTTGGTTTTCCATTGGTTATTCGCCCTTCTTTTACGTTGGGTGGAAGCGGTGGAAGCGTAGTATACCAAAAAGAGGATTTTGATAAACTCCTGGATCGTGGGTTACACACATCACCAATCCATGAAGTATTGATTGATAAAGCCGTATTGGGATGGAAAGAATATGAGTTGGAGTTATTGCGTGACAGTAACGACAACGTAGCCATCATCTGTTCCATTGAAAACTTTGACCCAATGGGTGTTCACACGGGCGACAGTATCACGGTAGCACCGGCCATGACCTTATCCGATTCAACGTATCAGAAAATGCGTACTATGGCCATCAAAATGATGCGCAGTATTGGAAATTTTGCGGGTGGATGTAATGTCCAATTCGCAGTAAATCCGGATGATACAGAAGAGATTATTGCCATAGAAATCAACCCGCGTGTATCCCGTTCATCAGCATTGGCCAGTAAAGCAACAGGATATCCAATTGCGAAGATAGCTTCCAAACTAGCTATAGGCTTTAATTTAGATGAATTGGAAAATCAAATTACCAAATCAACCTCCGCCTATTTCGAGCCTACATTAGATTATGTAATCGTAAAAATTCCACGCTGGAACTTTGATAAATTCAAAGGATCCAATCGTGAATTGGGTTTCCAAATGAAATCCGTTGGTGAAGTAATGGGTATTGGCCGTTGTTTCCAGGAAGCACTGCAAAAAGCTTGTCAGTCATTGGAAATTAAACGCAACGGTTTGGGAGCTGATGGTAAAGAAGTGAAAAACCAGGATGAACTGATGAAGAGCCTGGAACGCCCAAGCTGGAATCGTTTGTTCCATATTTACGATGCATTAAAGCTGGGGATTTCCATCAAAACCATACAAAAACTAACACGCATCGATATCTGGTTCTTAAACCAAATCGAAGAATTGATTTTGTTGGAAAATGAAATGAGCAAATACAAACTGGATAAACTTCCGCGTGATTTGTTTTACGAAGCAAAACAAAAAGGATATGCAGATCGCCAGATTGCGCACATCCTGAATTGCCTGGAAAGTGAAGTGTTTGCCAGAAGAAAAGAATTAAATATTAACCGAGTATATAAAATGGTGGATACCTGCGCCGCAGAGTTTGAAGCAAAAACACCATACTACTACAGTACATTTGAAGATGAAAACGAATCCATTGCATCCAACAAAAAGAAAATTGTGGTGCTTGGAAGTGGACCAAACCGAATCGGGCAGGGGATAGAATTTGATTACAGCTGTGTACATGGCGTACTGGCTGCGAAAGAAATGGGCTATGAAACCATCATGATCAATTGCAACCCAGAAACAGTATCTACCGATTTCAATGTTGCGGATAAGCTGTATTTCGAGCCGGTATTCTGGGAACATATTTACGATATCATCTTAAATGAAAAACCGGAAGGGGTGATTGTTCAGTTAGGTGGACAAACAGCATTGAAGCTTGCTGAAAAACTGGAGCGTTACGGAATTAAAATCATCGGAACCGATTTCAAATCACTTGACTTAGCAGAAGACAGAGGAAGTTTCTCCAACTTATTAAAAGAAAACAACATCCCTTATCCAAAATTTGGTGTGATTGAAGATGCAGAACAAGCGGTGGAATTATCCAAGAGTCTTGGTTTCCCATTGTTAGTTCGTCCTTCTTATGTATTGGGCGGACAAAGCATGAAGATCGTAATCAACGAACAAGAACTGGAAGAACACGTGGTGAATTTATTAAAAGATCACCCCGGTAATCAGGTGTTGATTGATCATTTCTTAGAAGGTGCAATTGAAGCAGAGTCGGATTCCATTTGTGATGGAACAGATAATTACATCATTGGTATCATGGAGCATATTGAGCCTGCAGGCATTCACTCTGGTGACTCGTATGCAGTATTGCCTCCATTTGATTTAAGTGAAAATGTGATCAAACAAATTGAACAACATACCAAAACCATTGCTTTGGCATTGAATACAGTTGGTTTGCTAAACATACAATTTGCGATCAAAGATGAAATTGTTTACATCATCGAAGCCAACCCAAGAGCGTCCCGTACAGTTCCATTTATTGCAAAAGCATACGATGAACCGTATGTAAATTACGCAACGAAAGTGATGCTGGGTGCAAAATTGAAGGACTTTAAATTCAATCCTCGCAAAAAAGGATTTGCAATTAAAATTCCGGTGTTCTCTTATGAGAAGTTTCCGGAAGTAACAAAAGAGCTGGGACCGGAAATGAAATCAACCGGTGAAGCGATTTATTTTATTGATGATTTAACCGATGAGTTTTTCCATACAATTTACTCTGAAAGAAATTTGTATTTGAGTAAGTAAGCCTTCGCTGAGGCTAGGGCCTGCAGGGTAACCTGACAGGTTTGAGGTCATGGATAGCATAGAATTAAATTTTTAGAGACAAGGTTTACAGATAAGAACCTGTCAGGTTTTAAAACAACAAGCAATAAAACCTGACAGGTTCTTTTCATTGAATCAGCTCAGCTGTAAATTGAGAAGTTATTTATTTCCTCAAACCTGTCAGGTTGCACAACCTTTGGCGTTTTTTAGTACCTTTGTACGATTAAAATCAAAGTAAATGAGAGATGTTTTTTATACGCTTTTGGTGATCTGGGTGATTTGGAGAATCATAGATGCACTAAGCAATTCAAAACAAAAAAGCGGGAAAAGTAAAGTAGGAGAAACAACCGTTTCTTATACACCTCCTGAAACAACAGCTAAGAAAAAGTATCCGGGTGATGATGAAGGTGAGTATGTGGATTACGAAGAAATAAAGTAATAAATAGTACAATAGCATGAAAGGTACATTGATATGAAGCAACTTATTGAAGAAATCATCAGTACCAGTAATTACACGCCACAGTTATTCTCTCAGTTATTTGATAAAATCCGGCCCACCAACCCGAAGAACAGTGAATATGCCTTGAAAAAACTGGCGCTGTTGTCTGAATTTCTCAATGCAGATCCTGAATTAAAAGCAGCCTTCCATAAAAAATTAATTGCCATGGTTGGGCAAGCAAAACAATCTGCTTTACTCACACAAACAAATTTATTGTCACGTAGAGGCCTATTTAGTGAGTTACGCAAAAGAACCTTTTACAAATTGCTTCCGAATATCTATGATGATAAAGAGTTATCAGGTGTTGTTAACATCGTTTTTCATAAAAAAACGGATTGGATCTGGATCAGCAATATCCCAACAGATCAACTGGCAAATTTTTTAATTGATCTGGGAGTCGTTCCATCTTCGGATCTTCCTGCTGATCATTATATCGTTGAGGAGATACTAAATGATATTTATGTATTGTCACAAGTTATCACCGCTCTGAGCATTGATAGAACTATTGTCAAGAATTTTGAAACAGTGCTAACCATTGAATCTCCGTTTATGCAATTGCATGAACGAATTGGTGAATATATTTCAGGGATAAAAACAAATGAAGTCAGTCGTGAAACAGAGCATCAAAAATATAAGGAAGTAATTGAGGCCATCAGTACCTGCACGTTATTTGTAAATACAATTCGTCAGAGCAATTCCTTGTATGGAACCAGTATTGAGCTGGCACTTGTTCTTCAGAAGCTCAACAAATCACTGGAGCGTATGCATGATTTGCTTCACCTGCTGGTTAAAGAAGAGCAGGTCAATTACTTTTTTCATCTGGTTCATTTTATAAAAAAAATTATAAAACAGGAAAATCAAAAAAACAGTATCCGTAAATTTTTTAATGATACCATTTCCTTGCTAGCCTATGAAATGACGGAGCATTCCGGAAAGACAGGTGAGCACTATGTTACTTCGAACGTAAAAGAATATTTTCAAATGTTTTTTGATGCACTAAAAGGAGGACTGGTGGTTGGTTGTATGGTTGTTTTAAAATATCTGATCAACGCACTGCATTTGCCTTTGTTTCAAGACACGCTTTTAAAGGCATTGAATTATTCACTTGGGTTTGTCGGGATACAATTAATACATGGTACCGTGGCTACAAAGCAGCCATCTATGACAGCGGCAACAATCGCACAATCAATCGAAAGCCATACTGAATCAGAAGAAATTATGGAGTTAGGAGAATTCGTGATTCGTGTTTTCAGAAGCCAATTCATAGCCGTGGCAGGGAATTTACTGATAGCTTTACCTGTTGCGTTTGGCATCAGTTGGGCCTGGTTTGAGCTGACCGGAGCTCCTATTGCTTCTCCTGAGGAGGCGATACATAAAATAGAAGGGCTTAATCCTTTTACATCTTTATGTCTATTGCATGCAAGTATTGCCGGTGTTATGCTGTTCGTAGCAGGTATTCTATCCGGTATTGCCGACAATGCAAATGTCTATAATAAATATCCTCAACGTATTAAAATGCATCGCGGTTTAATACATGTATTGGGTCAAAAACGAGCAATACGTTTGGGAGATTACATAGAAAATAATTTAGGATCACTAACAGGTAATTTTACATTGGGTTTCCTGCTCGCCTTTGTAGCTTTCATTGGATTTATTTTTGGATTACCACTCGATATTCAACACGTTTCATTTGCAACAGGAAATGCGGGATTAGCACTAGCGACTTTTTTTGCTTGTGGTCAAGTCCCCGGTTATGCTTTGTTGATGGCTGCTTTAGGCATTATTTTAATTGGGATTGTAAATATCACCGTGAGTTTTTCACTTGCACTGGTTGTTGCCATTCGTTCGAGAGAAATTAAACTTACTCGCACTGGTGTTCTGATCCTCTATTTAACAAAACAATTTTTCACCCGTCCCATGGCATTTTTTGTGCCCATGAAGGAAAAGAAAATGGTAAAAGAAAACTAGCGTTTTAAGGGATAGAAAAATAAAAAGTTGCTCCTTCATTTTCTTTGCCTTCTGCCCATACTTGCCCACCGTGGTTTTCGATGATTCGTTTTACAAGAAGCAGCCCGATTCCCGTACCTTCAAATTCACTTGTAGCATGCAGGCGTTGAAAGGCACCAAATAATTTGCTGTAGTGTTCCATGCTAAATCCAACTCCATTGTCGCGTACAAAAAATGTAGTTTTGCCGTCTATCAGGCAAGTTCCAACTGTAATCTTGGGATGGATTTCTTTGGATGAATATTTTATCGCATTAGAAAGAAGATTGACAACTACTTGTTCCATCATCGATTCATCAGCGTTGATATCCGGTAATGGCAATAGTTCAAGTTGTGCAGATGTAGGTGAATTATGTATTAAATTATTCCAGACTCTTCGAAACAAATCTTGCATTTTTACTGAACCCAATGTCAATTTATTGTTTCCGAACTTTGCAAGTTTTAACAAATCATCAATGATAGCATTCATGCGTTTGCAACTTGTCAGAATATAATCGAATAGCCCTTTTAATTCTGAATCGAAAGATGCGCTATACTTCTCAATGATGATGTTTGTAAAGCCATTCAATGTTCTTAATGGTGACTGTAAATCGTGAGATACCATATAGGAGAATGATTCCAATGCTTTATTTGCGGTAACCAGTTCGGTCGTTCTTTGCTTAACACGCTCTTCAAGATTTTCATTCAGTTGTTTAATTAGGAGTTCAGCTCTTTTTCGCTCACTGATGTCACGAATGAAAATAGATAATCCATCTGCGGAAGGGTAGATATGATTTTCCTGCCATAAGTTTAATCCTTCATAATAATCAACATTATAAATATATCGTTGCTCCTTCAGGGCTGTGTGAAAAGCCTCATATGTTTTCGATCCAACAGCATCTGGAAATACATCCCAAACACACTTTCCTATCAAGTATTCCGGATCCTTTCCTGTAATTTCCCCGACCTTTTTATTTGCATAAGTGTATTTGAAATCATTATCAAGTGCAATGAACCCATCTGAAATACGCTCAATAAGCAAGCGATAATTTTCTTCATTTTTCTTAATAGCATCTTCTGAATTTTTTCGCTCCGTTATATCATGCATATTTAAGACAACAGCTCTCACATTAGGGTCCGGAATACGATTAACTGCGGTACTTTCTATCCATACGTAATGACCGTCTTTGTGTAAATTTCTAAACGTCGTACTAATAGGTTTTCCTGGATTAGCCATTACTTCCTTCATCACACTTTTTAAGGATGCCAAATCGTCCGGATGGGTAATATCTTCAATTGTCATATTACTTCGTTCATCTTCCGTCCATCCTAGAATTGCCTCTGCAGAAGGACTGCGGTAGATTACTTCATAATTCTCACCAATAAGAGAGGTAATTGTATAATCATTTTCGACCAATGATTTAAATTGTTTTTCTCTTTCAAAAATTTCCTGTGTACGTTGTTTTACCTTTAGCTCAAGATTATTATTGAGTTTCTCTAGTTCTTGTTCTGTCTTTTTGCGTTCCGTTATATCCCTTATCATCATTACAATTCCGGAAACCTTTCCATCCGCACCCTTAATAAATGATGCCGTTAAAAGGGTATAAACAGTTTCATCTTTTTTTGATTGAAAAACAATTTCGCCTTTCCAAAAGCCCTTTTCCTGCAGGCCTTTGGAAACCTCATCCACACCATCAGGTGGTAGCTCCGGTTTCAAGAGTTCGCGTATGGTATTTCCTATCGCCTCTTCCTTTCTCCACCCAAACGTATGTTCAGCAGCTTCATTCCAATCGCTAATCACTCTGTCTAAACCGATTGATATAATTGGATCATGAATATTTCGTAAAATGCTTGCGAGAAATTCTGAATTGTCTTCTGCCTTTTTACGTTCTGTAAAATCACGAACAATTTTCGTAAATCCAATAAGTTTATTTGTTTCAGGATCTTGTAAAGCGGTCAATACATTATTTAACCAAATGGTTGTACCGTCCTTTTTTTTGCCCCATCTTTCGAAAATTGTTTTTCCTTTCTCCTTTGCCTCAGCTCGAATTTTTTCGGGTATTTCGTGTTGTATTTCTTCTGGCGAAAAAAACATACTGAAATTTTTGCCGAGAACCTCCTCTTGTTTATATCCCTTTATCCGTTCAGCACCAATATTCCAACTCTTGATATTTCCATCAGGGTCAAGTAAAAAAATTGCATAGTCCTCTATGCTATCTACCATTTTATGATAGATAATATCATCCAAAAAGAAATCCTTTTCGCTCATTGTTTTTTCTTTCATTGTTGAAATCAAATAAAAAAACACTTAAGAATTAAAATGTGGCACTAATAAATCGGTGAGCGTAATGAAATGTAATTGAAAAGCTAAAAAATAAAAACGCAAAATATGTGAGTAATACTTTGCAAGGATGTAACTGTTTTAAAATAGGAAATACAGAATCAGTATATTTACTAAAGTTACAACTTTTTCTTTAAGGCGAACGCTCGGAACAAAAAAAGCTGTCCGACGATCGCGAACAGCTTTTGAAGAATAATTAGATATTTTAATCAGCTTGTAAAAACGGGTAACGGTAATCCGTTGGAGGTGAAAATGTCTCTTTTATTGTTCTTGGAGATACCCAACGCAACAAATTAATCATAGAACCGGCTTTATCGTTGGTCCCGGAGCCTCGTGCTCCTCCAAAAGGTTGTTGTCCTACAACCGCTCCTGTTGGTTTATCATTGATATAAAAGTTGCCTGCAGCGTTCCGTAATTCGAAAGCGCTCTGTTCAATTGCATAACGATCCTGAGCAATGATACAGCCCGTCAAAGCATAAATAGAGGTCGTATTTACAAGTTTTAAGGTCTCTTCATATTTCTCTGCATCGTATACATGCAAGGTTAATACGGGCCCAAATAACTCTTCGCACATCGTCACGTATTTCGGATCTTTCACAACCAAAATAGTAGGTTCAATAAAGTATCCTTTGGATTTATCATAGTTTCCTCCGGCAATAATTTCTACATCTTTATCTTTTTTAGCAGCATCAATATATTTTGCCAGTTTATCAAATGATTTTTCATCAATTACCGCATTAATAAAGTTAGTAAAATCTTCTGTGGGGCCCATTTTAAATGACTTCAAATCAGTAATTACCTGTGCTTTTACTTCTTCCCAAATATTGGAAGCAATATACGCGCGGGAGGCAGCTGAACATTTTTGTCCCTGGTATTCAAAAGCACCACGTGTAATTGCAGTTGCTACTATTTTAGGATCAGCCGATTTATGAGCCAGTATAAAATCTTTTCCACCTGTTTCTCCTACGATACGGGGATACGTTTTGTATTTATGAATGTTATTACCAATAGTTTTCCAGATGTTTTGAAATACTTCTGTTGATCCCGTAAAATGAATACCCGCAAAATCCGGGTGTGAGAAAATTACATCGGCAGCATCCGGGCCTGAAGGATAAATCAGATTGATAACTCCGGCGGGTACACCTGCTTTAATAAATATTTCCATCAATACATTGGCTGCATATACCTGTGTATTGGCCGGTTTCCAAACAACCACATTACCCATTAATGCACAAGAAGAGGGAAGATTTCCTGCAATGGCTGTAAAGTTGAATGGTGTTAATGCGTAAATAAACCCTTCCAATGGACGTTGTTCTACACGGTTCCAAACGCCAATACCAGCTCCTGCAACAGGAGGTTGTTGTTTGTATATTTCTGTCATGTACAACACATTAAATCTTAAAAAATCAATGATTTCGCATGCACTGTCAATCTCTGCCTGGTATACATTCTTAGATTGCCCCAGCATAGTTGCTGCATTCAACTTCGCACGATAAGGACCTGCAATCAGTTCAGCAGCTTTCAAAAAAATGCTGGCGCGGTGTTCCCATGAAAGTACTTCCCATTTTGGTTTTGCAGCTAATGCTGCATCAATTGCATGGGTTACATGTTCCTTGGTACTTTTATGAAAATGACCGAGTGTATGTTTATGATCATGCGGAGGTGAAAGACGTATTTTATCATTGCTGCGAACTTCTTTTCCACCAATATACATTGGTATATCCGTTTCAGTTGCGCGTAATGTTTTTAGCATCGCCTGCAACTCTTTTCTTTCGATGCTTGCAGGAGCATAACTTTTAACAGGTTCGTTTATTGGTACAGGAACGGTGTAAAATCCTTTTGACATATGGTGATTATTTTAAAGTTCTGTTGACAAAATGAATTGATACTCTTTTTTTGAGACTGCAAATATAGTGAAAACCAAGCTCTCATTTGTATTTTTGAAAGGCTTGTCACGTGCTTAAAATTAAATGTGTTCAGTTTAATGAGCTTAGCTTTTTAAATTAAATAAGCACTAATATTATATTAGCTTCAACCGATTCTTTTTTGCACAAGTTGCGATACTTTTTCATACAATTGCTGTGGAGTAGAGGTTCTCCAGGCTATATCGTCTAGTTGTCCGCCTGAAATAATGTAGTAATCAATGTTCGCTCGCTGAAATTCGTCCAACACGTGTTTTCGAAAATTCATGAATGCTATCCAGCCATCTTCAACTTCTTCAAACCACTCCTGATAATACTCGTCATCCGATGCGTGATAGTTTAAAACGTTTTCGCCAATTAAAATAAATTTTTTAATACCATTCAGCATCAATTGCTCAATAATATCCCGCTTCAATAGCATGATATCATTATTGATGCAGTCGTTCCATTCACCAATTAATTCAATAATGGCATAGCCTTGTTCGTAATCCACGAACAGAATTTTCAAATATAGGGTAGGAGAGTCTATATCATCCCATTGCGGATGAATGAGGTAATTGTAGATAGAATTGGTATATTCAAACTCACTATACTCGCGCTCATAAAAAGGAGAACGCTCATCTTCGGAGGCAATATATAAATGACGCCAATTATAAAAAGGTTCAATATCTTGCATTCTGTTATCGAATCGATTTGAGATTAATACGAAATCTGGCTAACCACCTTCTGCAAAATTTCAAACGTATTTTCAGCCATTAAATTTTCTTTATCCATGGTTGGGTTTACTTCACAAATTTCAAAGCAGCATACTTTTTCATTTTGAACCAGGCGCACACACAAACTTCCTGCTTCTTTTTCAGTTATTCCATTGCGTACCGGAGTTCCTGTTCCTTTGGAAATAGAAGAGTCCATGCTATCCACATCAAAAGAAATGTAAATCAAATTGCAATGGGTTAAATGCGCTAAGGCATCCCGTGCTATTTTCTCCACACCATTTCGCTTCACTTCGGCAGTGGTAAATGTTTTTACTTTGTGTTTTTTAATCAGAAATGATTCTTCCGGTTCCACATCTCTTACACTAATGTAAACAAGATCTTTATAGGTGATTTTGGGTGAAATGCCACCAACTTTTTTGAGCTGGTTCCATAAATCAGTAGTTTCTTTGTTAAGTGTGTTTATTTTGTTTTGGATGTTGTCTTCTCCTAAAACAGCCGCTACCGGCATACCGTGCATATTCCCGGTGGGAGTGGTATAGGGGCTGTGAATATCGGCATGGGCATCAATCCAGATAACACCCAGTTTGTGTTTGGGATAAGCCATCTTTATACCCGCAATAGTGCCGCCGGCTGTGCTATGGTCGCCGGCAAGTACTATGGGAAAGCAATTTTTTTTAAGTGTTTGTGAAATTTGTGTAGCAATGCGCTCGTAAATTGGGATTAATCCATGTATACGCTTTGCATAAGGTGTTTTGGGAGATTCAAAAAGCAATTGGTTTTCTGTCTTTACTTCAATGGATTCAATGTTTTTAAACATGTTGCTACCATAATCCAATGCAGCAATTTTAATCGCATCTACTCCCATACTGGCCCCCCTTGTTCCGGCCCCGATTTCTGATTTAACTTCTATGAATTTTACAATTTTCATAACCATAAATGTATTTAGTTTTAGAGTGTATATTTTAAGGCTAACCTAATTGTTACCTAAATTTTATATTTAATTTACTTACTTAAGGTAAAAAATATCAAAGTAAGTTACTTACATTTGCATTGTTTTAATTTTGCTTTAAAAGAATACAGCCTTATGGATAATAAATACCGTGATTTAATTGAACAAACGTTCGATTTTCCTCAAGAAGGATTTAATGTGATAGATGACGAACTTCATTTTTATGATATCCCCTTAATGGACATCATCAAAAAATATGGTACCCCATTAAAAATTACGTATTTGCCAAAAATAAGCGCCCAAATTCAAAAAGCCAAAAAATTATTCAATGTGGCTATGGCGCGTGCCGACTATAAAGGCAAATATACATATTGTTATTGTACCAAAAGCTCTCACTTCTCTTTTGTATTGGAAAAGGCTTTGGAAAACGAAATTCATTTAGAGACATCTTCCGCCTTTGATGTGCCTATTGTCAGAGAATTATATAAAGCCGGGAAAATAACAAAAGACACGTATGTGATTAATAACGGCTATAAACGGCCAACCTATTTGAAATACATCAGTGAATTGGTGAATGACGGGTTTGTAAACGCCGTTCCCATCTTGGATAATAAAAATGAATTACCGCAGTTGGAGAAAGTGTGCAAAAAGAAATTTAAAGTAGGTATTCGTGTAGCAACAGATGAAGAACCTAAATTTGAATTTTACACTTCCAGGTTGGGAATACGCCAAGCAGACATCATTGACTATTATCACAGTAATATTAAAAACAGCTCAAAAGCAGAGCTGAAGATGCTGCATTTCTTTATCAATACCGGTATTAAAGATACGACCTATTATTGGTCGGAGCTTACCAAATGTATCAATGTTTATTGCGATTTGAAAAAAGTTTGTCCAACACTTGATTCGCTTGATATAGGCGGAGGTTTCCCTATTCGTACTTCGCTTGGGTTTAATTATGATTACTCCTACATGGCAGATGAAATTATTCAAAAAATAAAAAATATTTGTGATGAACGGGAAGTGGATGAGCCACATATTTTCTCAGAATTTGGTAGCTTCACGGTAGGTGAAAGCGGTGCAGCATTGTATTCAATCGTGGATATTAAAAAGCAGAATGACAATGAGTTATGGTATATGATTGATAGTTCTTTTATCACTACATTACCGGATACCTGGGGTATTAAACAAAAATTTATTTTGCTGGCAGTAAATCATTGGGACAAGGAATATCAGCGCGTCAATTTAGGTGGTTTAACATGTGACAGTGAGGATTATTACAATGCGGAATCTCATTTGAATCAGGTATACATGCCTATTGTAACGGAAAAACAAAAGCAACCGCTGTATCTGGGTTTCTTTCATACCGGTGCCTACCAGGAATCCCTTGGGGGATATGGGGGTATTCAACATTGCTTAATACCGGCTCCTAAGCATATTATCATTGACAAAGATGAAGAAACGGAAGAAATTTCTACTCGTTTATTTGCTAAAGAGCAGAGTTACAAATCCATGTTAAAAACCCTGGGATATTAAGAGGGTATTTTTTGAATTTTTTTTGTGAATGATCATTTATTCGCTATTTTTCGCAAATATTTGCAAACCAAACCACTCGGCCTCATAAAAATATTCGTGAAAAAATAGATGAAAAGACGGTCAATATTATTTTTATTTATTGGGATGATAATAGTGGCTGGGGGATGTAAGGAGATGGACAAAAAATTCATTTCCGAAGGAGCAATTGAGTACAGTGCCAAAGCAATTGATCAAAGTAATTCAATGGCTTCTATGGCGCCTACGAAGATGACAGTCTATTTTAAAGCGAATAAATCCTGTGCTGAAATGAGCACAGGGCTTGGGCTTTTCAGCACTTCCTTTATTTCCGATCCAACCAATAAGACTGTCACACAACTTGTCAAAATTCTGAATAAACGATTTATGTTGGTGCAGGATGAACTCTCTATTGATAAAGAAAATGCAGCGTATGCATTCAAATTTACACCAACCAAAGAAAAGAAAGTTATTGCCGGGTATAATTGTACAAAAGTGCATGTTATTCCCAATGACCCAACAATTCTGCCCTTTGATATTTATTATACCGATGAATTAAATATTGAGAACCCGAATTTTGCTAGTCCTTACAAGGAAATAAAAGGAGTGTTAATGGAATATCAAATGAAAAAATTTGGTTTGGAAATGCGATTTGAAGCTAAATCCATTAAGAAAGAAATTGTGGATGAAAAATGTTTTCAAGCCCCAAAAGATTATAAACCTGTATCCGAACGGGAAATGCAGCGCATTTTTGAAGACCTGCGTTAGTCCTTGTTGACCACAGTTCTATGTGGTTAAAAAAATAAAACCACAATCACACAAGAGGGTTGTTACTACGCTAAAAATCAGCTGTTTTAATTATAATGTAATTCACAATCCACCGTTTATAAGATTTTGAGATTCCCGGTCTAAAAGGTTGACCATTTGTTAATTTTGATTGATTTAAACGGACAATAATGAGTGAGCCTAGGAAAAATAGC
>DASRRA010000497.1:0-1737 GCA_035696085.1 Bacteroidia bacterium
AATTTTATCACTCCTTTTGACAGGGAAGATATTCACTACCTGGCCACGTCACTTGATGATATTGCAGATACAATATATGCTGCCTCCAAAAAAATTAATTTTTATAAGGTAAATCCTAATGATCTGGGCATTCAAAAATTAGCAGAGATAATTGACCAAAGCGCAAGCCTGGTTAAAAATGCAGTTACCTCTCTCAGGGATATGAAAAATCTGCGCCAAATGACTGAATCGCTTGTAAAGATCAACAGTCTTGAGAACCAGGCAGACGATGTATTTGACATGAGTATTGAAAGATTATTCGAAACAGAGCCAGATGCAAAAGAGGTAATTAAGAAAAGAGAAATTTATACGGTGATGGAAATAGCAACCGATAAATGTGAAGATGCCGCAAATGTAATTGAGTCTATCATTATTAAATACGCCTAATCGATTTCAAAATTTCTTGTTTCTATAATTTCTGTTTATATCTTAAATGAAATTTAGAAATCCTGAAATCTTTAAATAATCTCTATGACCACCTTTTTGATAGTTATCATAGCACTGGCATTGATCTTCGATTTTATTAATGGTTTTCATGATGCTGCCAATTCGATTGCAACTATTGTATCAACCAAAGTACTGACTCCTTTCCAGGCAGTGTTATGGGCTGCTTTGTTTAACTCTGTTGCCTTTTTTATTTTTAAAGATCACGGCGTAGCCGATACCGTTGCCAAAACAGTACACAGCGAGATGATAACACAATCAAGTATGATGGTGGTTATTTTTTCAGGCTTGATCGCTGCAATTTCCTGGAATTTGCTTACATGGTGGTTTGGTATTCCATCTTCATCATCACACACATTGATCGGTGGTTTTGCAGGAGCAGCGATTGCTCACGGTGGATTTGGCACAATTAATAGCGCCATAATTTTAAAAACAGCAAGCTTTATTTTTCTTGCGCCGGTTATTGGAATGATCATGGCATTAATCATTTCCTTATGGTTTTTAAATTCATTTAGAAAAGGTCATATTCCTAAACTTATATCCATTGTAATTATAATATTAGTAGGTCTTTTTTTGTATGAAAATCTTGAGTTTGATACTGCCAAATTAACTACGCATTATGAATCGTACGTAATGAAAGTGATTTTCTATTCAAAAAACTTTAAGTGGATATTATTAGCATTTATAATAATTATTATGGCTGTCTTTACATTCTACCTGAACACATTAAATGCGAATAGATCCAATCAATGGTTTAGAAGATTACAACTTGTGTCATCAGCCGCTTTTAGTATTGGTCATGGGGGTAATGATGCTCAAAAGGTAATGGGGATCATCACTGCTGCATTGATTGCAGGTGGAACAATACCTGATTTTAAACACATGCCTATTTGGGTACCGATGGCTTGCTATGCAGCCATTGGGGCCGGAACAATGAGTGGCGGATGGAAAATTGTAAAAACAATGGGTACAAAAATCACGAAGGTTACTCCATTCGAAGGTGTAGCTGCTGAAACTGCAGGCGCAATAACTTTGTTTGTTACGGAAGCATTAAAGATTCCTGTTAGCACTACGCATACAATTACCGGTGCGATAATGGGAGTTGGCGCCACAAAACGTTTATCCGCTGTTCGTTGGGGTGTTACGGTAAACCTGCTTTGGGCCTGGGTATTAACCATACCGGTGAGTGGATTACTCGCAGCCGGCGTTTATTCGATCGTTAAACTATTTTTCTAAGCTTATCTCTTCTCTTTT
>DASRRA010000498.1:0-5352 GCA_035696085.1 Bacteroidia bacterium
AAATCGGCCAGGATAGCGGTATGAATTCCTAATTTTTTATTTAAGGCACGTATATTTTTTATTTGTTCTAACACAACGTCATAAGCACCATGAGAGAAATTAATTCTAAATACATCCGTTCCCGCTAAGATCATTTTCTCCAGTATTTCCGGAGATGAGGAGGCTGGTCCAAGCGTTGCTACTATTTTCGTTCTTTTCATCTTTTTATATTTATTTTATTCGCGTTTCTTCATCTGTTTTAAAAAACCAAATTGTGTTTTGATTTTAATTGGGATACATCAATAGGGATGGCTGTAAGTATCAAATCTATTTCTTTTATTTTTTTTACCATTTGTTGTGCTGCTTGTTCATCCACTTCACCTTTCACCACAAAAAAATAATTCAGCTGTTTGTGTTCAGGAATTAAAAATTCATTTTCATTGTGGGAATGTGCTTTTATCTGACTGCCAAACAGGTCTGTTTCCATTATACTACCGCTTTTACTCTCACTTAAATTGGCTACAACGGTGTATTCCAGGAAATTTTCAGGATGGTCATAGGTAAACAATGAAAAAAAAGATGGTGTCTCCTGTTTTTTACCTTTTATTTCGAGGGAGTCTACTTTAATTAGTTCTAAACCGAATTTATTATTTAGTGCCCAGCATAGTCTGTAATCTTTCTCATGAGAAGAGATTCCTATAAGCACGAAATCATAATCATATTGTATTTCAAGGGTATGTTTTCCCAATGGTCGTCAATAAAACATGGTAAAATTAGAAATCTAATAGAGAATATCAACGGAAATCAAATTAATTTTACGTGACCAATACGGGAACTAAATTCCCAGTGTCATGCAGGCTTGTTCAGCCACTATTTGTTCTGCTCTCTTTTTAGAAATGTGTTGTGCTGTTCCCATAATTTGATGATCAACAACCAATTGAATTGTAAACTGCTTTTCATTGCTTTCAGGCATTCCCAGCATTTCAAAACTAAATTCCTTTCTTTCCTTTTGCGCCCATTCAATGAATTTGCTTTTAAAATCAACTTCCTTTGTTTCCACTTCATGCATATCAATGTGCACATCGATGATTTGATTGAGTACGTATTGTTGGGCCGCAACAAATCCTTTATCTAAATAGATGGCGCCAATCAGTGCCTCATAAGCATCACCGTTGATGGAGTTGGGTTTGGTACCAAAGCGATCGCTGTTGGCTTCAATCAATACATTCAAACCCAGCTTCAATGCAATTTTGTTGTGTTGTGAGCGACTCACCATTTTTGAGCGCATCTTGGTTAAGAAGCCTTCATCTTTGTAGGGGAATTTTTTAAACAGGTAATCGGCTACGATGGTTCCTATTACGGAATCACCAAGAAACTCAAGGCGTTCATTACTGTTCTTTATTCCTTCTTTTAGCTGATGGGCAGCCGAACTGTGCCGCAATGCTAACTTATAGAGTGAAATATTTTTGGGATAGAAACCTAAAATATTTTTTAGCGACCGGTGTAATTCCCTGTCGGCTGAAAAATAAACAGCGATAGATTTTGTAATTCTTTTCGGCAAATGAGTATAATTAAGCGCTATATTTTCTTACAATCAATGAGGCGTTGTGTCCACCAAAGCCAAATGTATTGCTCAATGCTGCGCGTACTTCTCGTTTTTGTGCTTTATTAAAAGTAAAATTCAACTTATTGTCAAATGAAGGATCATCCGTAAAATGATTGATGGTGGGAGGAATAATATCATTTTTTACAGCAAGAATACTTGCAATTGCTTCAATAGCACCGGCTGCACCCAGTAAGTGACCGGTCATTGATTTTGTTGAACTGATATTCAGTTTATAGGCATGTTCACCAAATACACCCAGTATAGCTTTTGTTTCAGCTACGTCACCAAGGGGTGTGGATGTACCGTGTACATTTACATAATCAATTTGATCAGGCGTAATTTCAGCATCAGCGATTGCATTTTTCATCACGTTGATAGCGCCTAATCCTTCGGGATGTGGTGCTGTGATGTGGTTTGCATCTGCTGTCATTCCACCACCTATTACTTCTGCATAAATTTTTGCACCTCTTTTTAAAGCATGTCCTAATTCTTCTAATACCAATGCACCTGCACCTTCACCTAATACGAAGCCATCACGATCCAAGTCAAATGGACGGGAAGCTGTTTCAGGAGAATCATTACGTGTGGAGAGTGCATGCATGGCATTGAATCCGCCAATTCCGGCTTCACATACCGCAGCTTCAGAACCACCTGTTACAATGATATCTGCTTTTCCTAAACGGATGTAAGTAGATGCATCAATAATGGCATTGGTAGAAGATGCACAGGCAGATACCGTTGTAAAGTTAGGACCACGCATTCCAAACATAATGGAAATATGGCCTGAACAAATATCTGCAATCATTTTTGGGATAAAGAAAGGATTGAAACGAGGTGTCCCATCACCTTTGGCAAAATTAAAACATTCATCCTGGAATGTTTGTAATCCACCAATTCCTGAACCCCAGATGACTCCGGTTCGATCAGGATTAAATTTATTTTCGCCTTCCAAGCCCGCATCGCGGATGGCTTGAATGGCAACACATAACCCGTATTGAGAAAAAGGGTCTATTTTTCTTGCTTCTTTGCGATCCAGATAGTCTTCCGGATTAAAGCCTTTAACTTCACAAGCAAAGCGGGTTTTAAACTTTGAAGCATCAAAACGAGTAATAGCAGCAGCCCCGCTTACACCATTGATAAGATTATTCCAGTAATCAGAAACATTATTGCCAATTGGTGTTAGAGCACCCAGACCAGTAACTACTACTCGTTTTAATTCCATTCAATAAATCCGTTTGATTATTTTGCGTTTGCCTCGATGTAAGAAACAGCTTCTCCTACTGTGCTGATTTTTTCAGCTTGATCGTCAGGAATAGCAATGTTAAATTCTTTTTCAAATTCCATGATCAATTCTACCGTGTCCAATGAATCGGCTCCTAAATCATTTGTAAAGCTTGCTGCTGGTGTTACTTCTTTTTCGTCAACTCCCAGTTTATCAACGATAATCGCTTTTACTTTTGTTGCAATATCAGACATTTTTTCTTAATGTTTTTTGGTTAATTCGGTGCAAAGATATAGTTATGCCCAGAATTACAAAAGAAATATTTTAATATTACTCTTTGCAGGATTTAATTAATTGATTTTCAATATTTTATGCAAAATTCGTTTGCTGATTATATTTTATATTCGTCCATTTCAGTCTTTTCATTTTACCTATCTCTATGATTTACTGAGAAATATGGTTATAGATTATTGACCTTGAATAATCATGATTCATCGCTGTTTTTTCAACTTCGGTATAAAAAAGCTTGTTTTCGCCTGGCATCTGTTGTATTTTTTGGTTTAAATTTCTAAAACCAGTCCCCCATGAAGAAAAAATTACTATTCATTGTTGTGCTATCATTTACTATTATAATAGCACGTGCTCAAGAAATCGTTGAAGCACACTTAGGCAATAACAATTCAGCGATCGAATTATCCGATCAGCAAATCCTGAACGTAAAACTTCCATCTAAACCCTCAACCGGATATGTTTGGATGGTGAAACAAAACGGTACCTTAACTACATTAACTGAATTCAACCAAAGCTTTGAAAGCAGCATGCCTGAAAATGCAATCGGTGCAGCTGGTACTACAACTATTCAGTATATGCCAAACAGTGCCGGTGTTACTAACCTTGAATTGGTTTATGTAAGACCATTCGAAACAAATGGTGAAGTATTGAATACCTATTCCATTAAAGTTAACTGTGCTGGAAAATATGCAGGTCCTGCTTTTGAATTACCAAAACCTGCACCGATGGAAGCACCGATGGCTGTTCAAGGATTACCAAGCGCATTCAGCTGGGGAGACAAAGTTACGTCTGTAAAAAACCAAAAAAGCTGCGGAAGCTGCTGGGCCTTTACTACAACTGCCGTAATGGAAGCTGTTGTTAATATCTGGGATAATGTTAAATATGATTTTTCTGAGCAATATATCGTGGATTGCCATACCGGTTCAAGTGGTTGCGATGGCGGAAGTAACTCCGCATTCAGCTTGTATGTGAACAATGGAGCCGTAATGGAAACAGATGACGCTTACAAAGCAGTGGATGGTACTTGTGGAACCTATACACACCATCAAAAAGCAAAAAGCTATGCAAAAGTATCAAACACACAAGATGCGATTAAGCAAGCCGTTTACGATTACGGCCCAATTTACGTAGCTATTGACGCGGGTACAAATTTCTCGAACGCAAAAGCAGGATCTGTTGTAACAAAATCAGATGGTACATCCTTGAACCACGCGGTAACATGTGTTGGTTGGGATGATGCAAAAGGTGCCTGGTTAATTAAAAATTCATGGGGAACCACCTATTGTGATAAAGGTTATGTTTGGGTTGGTTATGGTGTTTCTGGTGTTGGCGGATCTTCTGCCCGCATTGATTACAAAGGGAAAATTCCTCACACTACCACTGGTATTGCAACAAACACAACAGCAAACTTAAGCGTATACCCTAATCCTGGTCAAGGTGAATTTACATTCAGTGGTTTACAACCAAATGACAGAATTCAAATTTATGATGTATTAGGTAAACTGGTATACGAAGTAAAAGCACTGAGCAACACGCAAGCTGTTGATTTAACAAATGAAAATAAAGGATTATTTATTTATACCATTACAGATGCACAAAGCAATAGAACTGCTTCTGGAAAATTGGTGAATAACTAATCATCTTAAATAAGCAACATCCTGTTTTCTAAAAGGGGCGTCTCGAGGAAGAGGCGGCCCTTTTTATTTCTCGCAACGCCAAAGGTTTTAAAAACCTTTGACGTTTCTTGATCATGGAAACGGATGAATGGAATAATCAACAGTTTGATCTTATTATAAGAACCTGTTGGCTTAAATAGTTTATTTTTAGTAGCGCTGGTGTATTGCTCTTCATTTCCTTCAGTCCTGCTTTCCGTTTCAAGTTTACCCGCTAACGCTGCGGTAAAGCTTTCCACTGCAATCAGGGCTATAAATACAGGTAGTTGCTATTTACAACCAAAGTTAGGAACCGAATACCTTTTTCAACGAAAACGCCAAAGGTTTTAAAAACCTTTAGCGTTGCGGCAATTCATAAAATTGATACTTTTGCAATTCAATTGCAGCTTATGAAACACATCGCCATTTTTGCCTCCGGAGAAGGAACCAATGCTCAAAACATCATTGATTATTTTAAACATTCCGATAAGGTAAAAGTAGCCTTAGTTGTTTCTAACAAATCCACAGCAAATGTAATGAACCGTGCAAAAAAAGAAGGCGTACCTACATTGTTGATTTCACGTGCTGATTTTTATGAAAGC
>DASRRA010000499.1:0-8303 GCA_035696085.1 Bacteroidia bacterium
AAAATTATAGCGAATACAATATCAAAAGAAGGAATTTGAACTATTCGGCATTACGGAGCTGGATAAGGTGGTTTCTAAAAGAATTAGTAGAATTATTATTTAATCAACCTTAAATTTTCGGACAATTTTCTTGTTCTTCCGTTTCTTGAATTACCTTGATGCCTTTATGGTCAGGTTTTGCTAATTGGAAAATGCTTTGTATAAAGGACCTTGCGTAGTAACAATATTTCAATTTCGGAGCTATCTTTCGCTTCCCTTAAAGTTAAACTATTTAGTATGCTCGTTTGGTTAGGAATAAGCTCTGCAAGTCCTTTAAGCTCGGCTATGAAAGCAAATGTAAAAGAGATAAAACAAATAGACAATTTACTTCTTGAAGATGGTCAACAATTGATTAAGGATTTGATGGAAGCTTTAGGGAGGATATGACTGAGGCTGAAATTCAAAAGATCAGAAATACCGAAACGAGAAAAGTCGCATCTTACACAAAAGAGGTGAGTGTAAGGAAAGTTGGGTTGCAATCCAAAAATTAATTTATCCAAAATTCAACCCTAAAAGCCTTCTTACTCTAATTCAGAATCCGTCTCCTTGGTCATTTTGATTAATCTTGGAAGATGATGGAAAATCCATCAGCACCTTATCCTTCAGTTCATTTTCCCAATCCAATTTTGTGGGATCGTATATCCAGTTTTTAGAATCCCTTAAAGTAATTGTTTCCATTTTTTCTTTCTTTGACTGAAAATTTTGTTCCATACTTAATCGTTTCCATCGAATCTCTTTCTAAGTTTTCAGCGTAGCGCCTACTGCATTGACTAAAATCATGAAGACTCCTTAAGTGCATGGATAGCAGTTTCTTTGCCTTCAAGGCGTCATTAAACAGACTTACAGAAGCTACAAGAGCTATGATCAATATGTTTGAGAAGGGAGTGGTTATTATCGCTCCAAACTTAAATGTAACCAAATATACACCTACTTGATAAATTAAAGCTCCACTAAAAATGAGTCATTTAAGGTTGGAAACAAGGTAATAATTTTAAATGAAAGAGTTTTAGATTGCTTACATTATTAATAACTTAAAAAAAATCTTTGAATTATCTTACTCCCGAAGGATACTCTCCGACTTAATATCATTTATCTCTCCAAATAGGTATTTCCACATAGCTATCATTTAGCCAACTAATTTTAAGCGGAATTTCGGCATCTTTAATCGTCTCAGAGCTTACATCCTTTCCTGTACCGTAGTTTACCTGCCAGTACTTGTTTTTATTTACCCCTACTAAAACAATTAGCTTACTGCCTGCACTTATTTTTTTGCTTACAAAGGTAGAATTACTGAATGGTACAAGCTCCTTCTTTCCGGGAATTAGTAAGTGCCTTAGTGTTGGATCTTTTGAATAGCTGGCTCGCCCTAGAAAATTACTTAAATAAAAATATTTTCCATCCGGCAACTGTGTGTATAATTGAATGGATAAATCATAATCTTTTTTATTAATGACATTGCTTATTTGGCCGAAAAACGAGCCACTGATAATAATGTCAGACTTTAATGTGTCACTTACGAATAAAACACTCGTTCCAGCATCTAGCGTGCTACTGATTAAGCCATCGGATTGAATATCTGTCGTATCTCCTCTGTATTTAAAATCTATTTCTTGATTTATAGATTCATTGATAATGTTTTTTTGCGGATTTAATTTATAATAATCTCCTGAACGGTTGTTATCAAGATAAAATCTTAATGTATCGTTGCTGATATTATCCAATGAAGATGAATGTCGCCATTGATTATCACCCATTACTTCAAAATTTATTTTGTCCCTTAAAATTTCAGGCTTTAGGCTATCTTTTAAAGTATAATCAAACCATTTAAAAATAAGATTGTTAATATTAATATTTGCTATGGGATCAATTTTATAACCGTTTAAATCCGAGGAGGGTATTCCCTGGGCCCCTGAATGATCGTAAGGGCCGATGAGTAAATAATGATTTGCGTTTCTGTTGAATCGATAATGTTCTCTTGTGTAATACATTGCTCCAAGTTGATCATCATCATAGTATCCCGTAATTGTTAATACAGGAATTAAAATATTCGAAAATTCCTTTTTATAAGGAACCATATCTTGCCAATATTTATCATAACTCGAGTGCGTCAGCCATCGTTTAAATAATAATGACGGCCTCCCTTCAATTTCGTCCATACTTTCAAATGATTTTCCACTTGAATACCATTTTGTATAAATCGAATTCCAATAATTTTTTTTAGAAACTTCAGCGTCGTCAGTTAACTTATTATTACTCACGTAATGAATCCATTTTAACATGAAAGATTTAAAGATGTTATTTTGCATCGGAAAATCTATACCTGCCCCAACTGACACTTGAGGAACTATTGTTTTTAGAACAGGATGTAAATTTTTGAGAGAAGCCCATTGACTAAACCCCAAATAACTACTCCCGTACATTCCTACGCGACCATTACACCAATGTTGATGGCTTATCCATTCAAGAATATCGTAAGCATCATTGGCATCGTGTTCAAATGGTTCAATATTTTGAGGGCTTAGTCTCTTACCACGGGTGTTTACCACTACTCCAACATAACCAAGATTGGCTGCTGTTTTTGCCTTTTCTCTATCACCAGGACCAGGATATATAGTAAAATTAAAAATTACAGGTTGAGGATCCGGTACACTTCTCTTTTTAATGATTGTTGCGGAAAGGGTAGCACCATCTCTCGTCTTAATCAACACACTATCTTCTATAATGAATTTTGAATTTTCAATAATTTGTAAGTTTTTTCTTCCAAGGACTAGTACATTTTTATGAACAATGTAAGAATTATATGCAATGCAGAATTCCCTGGCATCATCGTAACTAATACTATCTCTATTTTTGTATTTCAATAATGATGTTTTAAAAGCTGCTTCTACGATCTTGAAATCGTAATCAAAATAACGACTTGCTAAAACTTGACCGGACTCGGTTAATTCATCAAACATTCGTTTAAACACATCATTAAATAATTCATCATAGGGAATTTTCCGTTCCAATTCCAAAGATTTTACAGTTGTGTATATTCTATAATGAAAGGCTCTAGCTTTGGCAGTTAAAGGACTATTAACTTTAAACACATCACAAAATGAATCTAATGAAACGATAGATTTATTATATTGCTTAGATGTAATTTGCAAACGAAAAAGTGTGTTATAGTATTTTTCTTTATTTGATTCGTGATATTTATTCAGAACTTTTTTTGACAAATCCGTAAATTGCGAATCAAGCTTTATGAAGCTGGTATCAGTTAAATTTATAGGTAATTGTTGAGCAAAAGAACGAAATGCTAAGATGGTTAAAAGTAGGAGTAGGAATCTCATGATAATATACCGATATTTAATTGTGGCTTAACGTTCTGATTACTGTTTATCTATTTTAAATTTTTTGTCATATTAAAACCACTTGTCTGGCAAATATATGGTTATAACTATATTAGAATGAAAGTGACTGATTTATTTTGATCAGTCACTTCCATTTTCTTATTGACCATTTACTACGGTTTCCATTGTGTTTTCTCCAGGGCCAGTAGGATTGTTCGCTACAATTTGTTTTGATTGTTGCTTCACATTTCCACCAATAATGTGGTTCAATTTTAAAGAATCTAATATAACTATAGTTTCTTTAAGTAAATTCAGTTTTTTTTCTTTTCTAAATGCTTTTTTCATAAGTGTATTTTTTGATTAGTGCATAAAAATATCAAAAAAAAATTACTACAAAGACTAATTTAAATTCATTCAAATAGAAATAAATAGCATTTGAGGTCAAATTCTTTAGTTTGATATAGCAAATATTAAAGTTCAAATAATATTTTTTCTAAAAAAACATAACGTGTGATAATTTAGGTAATATTGTCGATAAATGAAGAGAATTAAATTAAATGAAAAAATTTATTCGCAGGTAAGAAATAGACATTTATTTGTTTGGGGACTTATATTGCTTAAATTTATTTTTTTTACATCTATTACAGGGACAGTTATTAGCAAAGTGGTCTGGTATTTAACATTATTACTGAACTTTGCCCTTGCCTATTATTCACTTTTACTCTATATATTACCGAATATATTGTCCAAAGTAGAGAAAATGGCATTTTACTGTTCGCTGCTTTTACTGTCTACACTTTTATTCATTTGCATTTACTATTTTCAGATAGAGATATTAATACCTAGCTTGGGAGGTAATCTAATTTGGACTGGTAAAGCATTTGATTTTCAACTAAAGCAGTTCATCATAAATTTTTCCTACGTTCTTTTTGCATCATTAGGTTCATACTATTATTGGAATGGAATAAATCAACTGGAAAATAATATAAAACTTGATAAAAAGAAAGTCGAAATAGAATTTTACCTTTTAAAGAACCAGTTTCACTCGCATTTTACGTTTAATTTTTTAAATTTTTGCTATAATAAAATAAGGAAGTTTTCCACTAAGCTTGCTGATCAAGTTGAAGATTTTTCTGAAGTACTGAGATATTCATTGAGGAATTTGGGTGAAAAAGTTGCTTTGGATAAAGAGATTGAATATTTAGAGAATCGAATAGCCTTGCAAAAATACTTAACAAAAGATTTACAAATTGAATTTTATTACAAAATTGAAGGCGACGCTCCCAATATTGTTCCAAGGATTTTGGTAATCTTTATTGAAGACTCTTTTAAGAATGCAATTTTAAATGACGCTGAAAATCCAATTTTTATATCAATTCATTACATTGATTCAGAGATAAAATTTATGTTGAGAAATAAAAGAAATGATTTTGATAAAAATTCTGATTTTGATGTAAAAAATATTGAGCGGATTTTAAACATGTTTTATAAAGGGAAGTATGAATTAATTTTAGGTTCAAAAAACAATATCTTTTCATACGAACTTACTATTAGCCAATAGGTTTATATCAAAATAAATGGATAAATTAATAAATTAATAAAACTTTGAATTCAATCAATTTAAAAAAGATAACTAAGCATCTCTTATTTTGGATATTATTAACTTCCTATTTTAGTATAATAGATCCGATTGTTGGAACAATTTGGGGGAAAATTTTAGCAACTCTTTTAATTATGTTTCGCTATGCATTCTTTTACTATCTTGAACGTTTTGTAATTTTCCCAAAATTTTATCCTCGAAAAATAACTTTAGCATTTTTAATTTGCTTCACTTTTATTCTTTATTTCCTTTTTTTTCATTTGACATACGAGGCCATTCTTAGCAAGAACATCGTAAAGTCGATGTTTGAAGATAAGCCAATTCTATCCATATTAATTTCTAATGTAATAGTATTTGGCTTAATTTCAATTATGGCTCTGGGCGCTTACCAAAATAAAATCGCAATGCTCGGAATGAAAGAACAAGCTGAAAATGAAAAAAACGTACTCATTAAAGAAATAGAATTTTTAAAGAATCAGTTTAATTATGAGGCAACATTTAACTTTTTACAATGTTGTTATAATGAAATCAATAGCGAATCTAAAGAAATTGGTAAGGCGATAAATATATTTACGCAAATATTAAATTATTCCTTGAATAACAGCGCAAATGAAAAGGTACTTCTCAAAAACGAAATTGAGTACATAAAAGATTATATATCTATACAAAAACTTTTAGATGATAAAATTCAGATCGATTTTTCGCTAGAATTATCCGAAAATAGCCTTGATTTTATAATAATATCTCCTCGGATTTTGATAACTTTTGTTGAAAATGTTTTTAAACACGGCAATTTACATTCACTAATTAACCCAGTTGAAATTAAACTGTATGCCTCACACGAATACATTGAATTTAAAGTAAAAAATGAAAAAGATAATTCTCTTGTTAGAAAAGTCTCTGGAATCGGTTACGTAAATCTTAAACAACAGTTGGAGTTACACTATGAGAATAAATACGTTTTAAATGTATACGAAGACAATACAATCTACTCAACTTCTTTAAAACTATCAATATAATTTACCCTTTATGCATCTTGAATTGGTTATAAAACCATAATTAATTCTGAATGGTTTAGAAAATTGTAAAAAGAGATTAAGAAGATTTGAAGCAAAAAATAAATATATTATTAACCGATTTACTGCATTAGCGATAAAAAATTATCGTCATTCAAATTTCATTAGTTTTACAAAAGAATAAATCTCCAACAGCCTGGTGGAGAATCAAGGATAGCCATGGAAAAATTGACAAATAAGGATTATCGTAAATTTTAAGTGAAATCAAGCAGAAGATACAATCTGCAAACTGCAAGTAGGGTGATAGTGAGGCGATTTAAAATATTAAAAGCATAATTTAAAAATAATTAAATAAAGTAACGAATAAAAATGCATTACACATCCTATTGGTCAATCCTGGACTCCCCGTCTTATACCATTAAGCCCAATTTTGTTTGCTTAACTCTTGCAATTGGTTTTGGTGTTTGTTGGATGTTAATAAAGAAATTTAAAAAAGACAATAATGGTGGTGATAAACTAACGGGCTTGTGGGCAACTGGAACATTTGCATTTTTTGGGCTGATACTATTTTTCATTCTGACCTACACGCATAAGGATAATTCCGACGCCGAAATTTCAAAACTCTTGAATTCACAATCATTTAAAAAAATCGAAGGACTCGTTTCAGATTTCAAACGAACATATCGTTATACGAAGTTAGGTTCGGAAACAATAGAAACTTTTACTGTTGACAGTGTGAAATTTGCATACGGAGATGCACTCTTAGGGGAGGTTTAATAGATTCTCCTAAACAAACAATGATGTCATTAGAGAGGGGCAGGCCGTCAGAATAACTTATGAATCAGGATCCCCATACTGTAATAATTGCAATTCTATTTTAAAGCTTGAAATTGGACGATAACGCTTGCATGCGCCTTCAAGGAATTCTGTTACGTGTAAAAATTATTCATCCGGAAATTATCGACATAGATATACTTACCGGTATCATTTCCCTTAAATTCGAGTCCATATTCTGAACATAGCTTCTTTAAAATTTTTCCAGCTTCTAAGATATTTAGTGGATGCCATACATTGCATTTTGAATACTGCCATGTTAACCGTGCGTCTTTTGAACATCCTAGTTTAAAACTTTTATTGTTCGGAAAAGTATCTAAAAGCTTTTTAATGTCGTTGTAAATTTCGTTTGAGGTCATGATGTTATTGATTTAGTGATGCGTTGTAAATTTGATCCATCTGTAATGATACATGTTCCAAAGCCGTGACAACGCCTTTGTATCTTCTACGACTTCATGTAGCTTTACAACGTCTGAGGCTACTTTCCCGGAGCGAAAAAGTTTTTACTCCCTTTCTTTTTTATCTCAGCATTGCTGATTGCGAATTCTTATTGGGGATCTTGTTTAGTTTTTGTCCGATCGGATTCTTTATTTCGGTATACTATGCTCTATCCATTTCTCCGTTTACCATCATTTTCCTTCCATTATTGAAACGTAATTTATATTTTTAAACATCCGCTTTCAGGAATTTGTTTATTCCTCGTGCTATTCTATTTTATTACCTTTTTCATCATAGTTAATTATTTTACCCATTATTATATAATGTTTGTATGGAGTTATACTTTGTAATTTGCCATTTGGATAGTATTGCTTTACATATCCTGTAAGTTCCCCATTGACTATCGTAGATTCTGATTTTAGTATACCACTTTCGTAAAATTCCTTTTCTACCCCATTTTCCACTCCATCAACATAGGGACTTTCCTTGTGTAATTTTCCATTGACGTAACTCTTTTCTATTCCATTTTTCAATCCATTCAAATAAGGTGTTTCTACATAAAAAATTCCATCAAGCCCGTAAAACCTAGCTAAACCTAGAGGTTTGCCATTTTTATAAAAAATTAAACTATAGCCTATTGTATCTAATACCTCTGGCTCCATGTACATCGTTATACGCAAAATTTCGTACTCCATCCATTTGCCCTCCTTTATTCCCTTTACAATTTCATTTTTAGCTTCGGCCTTATTGGTAAAGCCGCCATCAGACGGGCTCTGTCCCAAAGAATGAAACATAAGTGCCATAGATAATGCAGCGGTTAAAAGTATTTTCATGATAATAAGCAGTTTGATCTAGTTAATTAAATACTACTATATATTAATTGCAATCTCGTTATGCACCCAAAATTTTATTTTGCTTTAAATATTGATGTGTTCAGTGTTTTATTGGAATTCTTTTTTATTACTTCAATCGTATAATCCCCTTTTTTTAAATCTTGTGTGTAAATTTCAAAAATGTTGTCCCCTTTTTCTGCTTTTCCATCGA
>DASRRA010000500.1:0-6621 GCA_035696085.1 Bacteroidia bacterium
GCTGTTAATGGTATTAATAGGAGGTCCGATAGAAACTGCTTTTGACCACCTGCCATCTTCACCCTTGGCAGAATAATAAATATCGTCATAGTATTCATCGCTTGTTGTTTTCTCTCCTCCTGTACTTCCTGGACGTCTGGAAGTAAAGATAAGTGTAGACATATCTGAAGAAATAATAGGACTGTAATCCTGATAAGTTGTATTGATGCTGTCTCCTAAATTATGAATGACGACAACGTTTGTGTCTTTCAAAAATTCAATGGCAGTAAAGTTTTTATCAATTTGTGAACTTAAATCAGAAGTGATGGTTCTGTTGTTATCTCCAATCAAATCCTTGAATGTATTAAAGTAAACAGTTGATTCGTTAAAACGGTAAGCTAAGCGATAAGCTTCTCCAATTAGCGCGTAAGCACTTTCAGGAGCTTTTTTCTCTGTTGGATCCGTCTCATCGTAATTGTGTGTTACATTTTGAATGGCTTTTTGAAGAAAAGGTAAAGCCAGATTTTTTTGAGTAGGCGTCTTGAGGTAACATAATCCTACTTTGTAATTGATGTTGGCATTGCTTGAATCAATCCTGTATGCTTCCAGGTAATAATCAAGAGCAAGCAAATAGTTTTGCTCCAATACAAGAAAATTTCCTTGTGTGAACTTTTCACGATACTCTTTTGTTTGTGAAAAGGTAACCGTGACACTAGCGATCACGAAGAAAAAGATTAAAGCAATCTGCCTCATGATAAATGTTTATTTTTTTATATACGCTTTAATCTTGATGTATTGAAATTGCTCATAAGTAGCTCTGTTTGATTTAGCATCATTGTTATATTCAGGGCCCTGCACAAGTTCATTTTTTACAAAATTAATATCTGATTTTTTGATTCCACGTTTGGTAAGCGCCTTAATTATTTTTCTTTCTGCTGTTGCTGCTCGGGCCGTAGCTAAACGTTCGTTGGTTCTATAGGTACGTGTCGGAACTTTTGAAGCACTGGCTTCAATATCCACTACCATTCCCGGATTGGCAGCCAGGCAGGCTTTTAAATTGTCGCAAAAATTTCTAAACTCTTCTTTTTTACTGCTGATATCTTTTTGGTTGTATCGGAAGAACAATTCAAATTTCAATTGCTCCATGTTGCATGGCGCATCAGCAATTTCATCCTCTTTGCGAGGTTGCAGTTTGCTATCGTCCGGTGCTTTTGGATGCGTTGTTTCTGTCGCCGGTTGTTTGTTTTCTTTCTGGTTTGTATCTGCCGGTTTAACATCAGCAGGCTTTACATCTCCTGGTTTTATCTCAGCTGGTTTATTTTTAGCGTAGCGGTCTTTATCTGTTTTTGGTTCTTCTGTTTTTGGTGTAGAGGCAGGATCTGTATCGGAATCATCGTTCTTATCACCGAACCATTCTTCATTTTTTTCTTTTTGTTTGCCACCTTTTGTCTCTGGTCTTGCATCTTTTCCGGGGTATTCAATATCCCGTTGTACTACATTGTAACCACCACCTTTTGGCGCATCTACTACTTCGGAGTAAAACTCTTTTCCATTTACCCTATAAATTGTTTTGTAGGAAGAACCAACAGGAAGGTTGGCACCAAACTTACCAGTTGTACTATTGGCGTTTAAAACTTGTATGGTATCATCGGTTGCCGTATTCACAATAAAAATTTCATTGTCATTGATGTTAGCACCTGGTGCAGGTACAATTTTTCCGATCAATACTGTAATGTCTCGTGGTTGAAATTCCGGGAATTCAATGATATAAATATCTTTTTCGCCATATCCGCCTTCTTTGTCGGAAGAAAAGTAAGCACGTTTACCATCGACACTGGTAACCAGGAATACATCATCATCCGTTGTGTTTACAGGATATCCATAGTTAACGGGAGTATCCCAGTTTCCATTTTCATCATTTATTTTTGAAGTGAAGATGTCAAACCCACCCATGGATTGATGGCCTTTGGAAGAAAAGTAAATTTGTTTTCCATCGGGATGAATAAAGATTCCATCCTCATCGTATTTTGTATTGATGGCTGGACCTAGGTTTTGAGCTGAACCCCATTTACCATTTGGTAAACGCAGGCATTTGTAAATATCACGCCCTCCGTATCCACCAGGACGATCACTAATAAAGTAAAGTGCACGGTTATCAGAAGTTAAACAGGCATGAGGTTCCCAGGAAGAGGTGTTGACTGGAGCAGATAATAAAACTGGCACTCCCCATTCCGATCCCGACAATTCACTTTCGTAAATATCGCCACCATTTACATCTTTGTAGAGTAATAATTTTTGTCCGTCAGCCGATAAGTTAATGGTTGCTTCGTGTTTTGCTGTATTGATATTAGGACCGATAGGTGTTGCTTTTTCCCATACCCCGTTTACATATTTTGATACATAAACATCTTCCAGGTATTCTCCGTTTGGCAGTGTGTCATTGGTTGTTCCACCTTTTCTACGACTTGTAAAAATCAAGGTTTGTTCATCTAAAGAAACTACGGGCGAAAAATCAGGGTAAGGTGAGTTTACATTTGCTCCTAAATTGGTAACAATTACTTTTAAAGGCGTTTTTACTAACTCTTTTCCAAAGTTGCAGGTTTCGATATCATGCCGTGTGTCTTCAATATCTTTTGCATTTTTGGGATCGGCACCTAAAAGCGATATGTATTTTTCATAGGTTGCAACTGCCTTGTCCCACTCGTAATTCAAGTGATAAGCTTTGGCAAGATAATAGAAAGCCGATATTGGTGCACTTGTTACTTTTATTTTTGATTCATTGTAATTATCGGTTATGTTTTTTGTTGCTTCTTCCAGGTAAGGAATTGCTTTGGTTTTGTAAGTAGAAGAATTCAAATAACAAAAACCGATTTTGAAGTTGATATCGGCGTTTCCTTTTTTTAAGGAATCGAGTCTTAAATAAATGGGTAATGCGGAAGAATAATTTTCATCTAGCAACAGTTGTTCAGCCTCATCGTAAAGAACTTTAAATTCGTCACGATAAGCGTTTGCTTTTATTGGATTCGTAAACAAAATGAGTAAGAAGAAGTATAAAATATTCTTTTTCATAATTGAGATTTTATATTAAAATTCAAAATTTACATCCCATTGTTCTAAGTAATCTGCCATGCGGCGAACAAACTGTCCGCCCAGCGAGCCATCCACAATTCGATGATCATAAGAGTGTGAAAGATACATAAAATGTCTGATACCAATCAAATCTCCCTGAGGTGTTTCAATAACTGCCGGTTTTTTCTTAATTGCACCAACCGCCATGATGGCTACTTGTGGTTGATTGATAATTGGTGTGCCCATTACATTACCGAATGATCCTACATTGGAAATGGTGTAAGTACCACCGGCAACTTCATCAGGTGTGAGTTTTCCCGTACGGGCACGGTTTGCAAGATCATTTACCTGTTTGCTTAAGCCAACAATATTTAAGTTATCTGCATTCTTGATAACTGGAACAATCAGATTGCCTGAAGGGAGTGCAGTTGCCATTCCGATGTTGATATTTTTGCGTTTAATAATTTTTGTTCCGTCCAGAGAAACATTAATCATTGGGAAATCTTTGATGGCTTTAACTAAAGCATCAATAAATATAGGTGTAAAGGTTAATTTTTCTCCTTCGCGTTTTTCAAAATTCTTTTTTACTTTTTCGCGCCATAGCACCAGGTTGGTCACATCGGCCTCCACAAAGGAAGTAACATGCGGAGACGTATGTTTACTCATTACCATATGATCTGCGATAAGCTTACGCATGCGATCCATTTCAATAATTTCATCCCCTGCATTTACAGAAACGGCAGGTTTAGGAGAAGCACCATTTGTGGCTTCTTTCACTACGGAAGGCTGCGATTTTTGTATGCTTATTCCTTTACCCTTGTTAGGTAAATAGGCCAATACATCATTTTTGGTTATTCTTCCGTTTACACCGGTTCCGGCAAGAGAATCCAGCTCCGCCATGGTGATGCCTTCTTGTTTAGCAATGGTGCGAACCAACGGAGATAAAAACTTACCTGATGTGGAATTTTTATCAATTGTCTCCGGTATTTGTGGTGTTGCTACAGCTTCTTTCTGAGCTGATATAGAAGTGGTTACGGTAGCTTTGGATGCCGCAGGAGCTGGTGTTTCTGACACTGGCGCAACTGAAGTACCTGCATCTGTTGAGATAATGGCAATAGCTTTTCCAACCTGAACCACATCACCTTCTTTAAATAATTGTTTGACCAATGTACCTTCTGCAGTTGAAGGAATTTCAGAGTCAACTTTATCCGTTGCTATTTCCAAAACGGTTTCATCGGCAGCAATGGTGTCCCCTTCCTTTTTTAGCCATTTTATAATGGTTGCTTCTGCAACACTTTCGCCCATTTTAGGCATGATCAACTCTACTTGTGCCATAATTGTTATAGTTAAAAAACTGATTTTAGAGATTTATAGATATTACGTCGCTTTTTAGCCGCCGCAATGTACTGAAAATTATGGTAAAAAAGGAAGGGATTTTTGGAGTTTTTTAGGCCCCCGCGGACCTCACCCCCGGCCCCCTCCTTGTTCAAGGAGAGGGGTGACTAAAGGAATAAAGTTTAGTGCTTATTTTTACTTATCCCTTGAAATCTAGGTTTAAAATTGGCGTGAAGTTATGCTGTTTACAAACGTGTAGTTATACTGTTTACAAAAATGTGACTTAAGAATACTTACAGTCACCTTCTCCTTTTTTAAGGAGAGGGTCGGGGTGAGGTGAGCGCTGGCATGTGTGAAAAAGAAAATGCCCTGCTAAACAGGGCATTTTTTTTTACTTTATTGCTTCAGCAAACAGCGGAAACTCCTTCATCATTTTATTCACTTCTTTTCTTACTTCGGCAATGACTTTCTCATTTTCATGATTCATCAATACTTTGTCAATGAAGTTAACGATTTTTGGAATGTGTTTTTCTTTTAAACCTCTGGTTGTAATCGCAGAAGTACCCACACGGAAACCGGATGTTACAAATGGTGATTTATCATCAAATGGAACCATGTTTTTATTTACTGTGATATCAGCTTTTACCAATGTATTTTCTGCTAATTTACCGGTTAGGTTTTTTGAACGTAAGTCAATTAACATACAGTGATTATCTGTACCTCCGGAAATAACTTTGTATCCTTTATCGATAAAGCATTGCGCCATTACTTGCGCATTTTTTATTACCTGAATACCATATTTCAAATAGCTATCTTCCAATGCTTCACCAAAGGCAACTGCTTTTGCAGCAATCACGTGCTCCAGCGGTCCGCCTTGTGTACCAGGGAACACTGCTGCATCTAATAACTGAGACATCATTTTGATTTCTCCTTTTGGTGTTTTTTCTCCGAATGGATTTTCAAAATCTTTCCCCATCATGATTACACCACCACGAGGTCCTCGCAATGTTTTATGTGTAGTTGATGTAACAATGTGACAATGCGGTAATGGGTCTGTTAATAAACCGCGGGCAATTAAACCTGCCGGGTGAGAAATATCTGCCATCAACAAAGCGCCTACTTTGTCTGCAATTTTGCGTAATTTTTTATAATCCCAGTCTCTGGAGTAAGAAGAAGCCCCACAGATAATCAATTTTGGTTTTTCCGCAACTGCTGTTGCTTCAATTTTATCAAAATCAATTTTTCCTGTTTTTTCTTCTACACCATAAAAACTTGGTTTGTATAGTTTACCGGAAAAGTTTACGGGAGAACCGTGTGTAAGGTGACCTCCATGAGAAAGATCGAATCCTAAAATTTTATCACCAGGTTTTAAGACAGCCAGCATAACTGCTGCGTTTGCTTGTGCTCCGGAATGGGGCTGTACATTCGCCCACTCGGCATTGAATAATTTTTTTAAACGATCAATTGCCAGTTGCTCAACTTTATCGACTACTTCACACCCACCATAATAACGCTTATTGGGAAGCCCTTCAGCATATTTATTCGTTAATACTGAACCCATTGCTTTCATTACTTGTTCGCTAACGTAATTTTCAGATGCGATCAATTCAATACCTATTGTTTGGCGTTTTTTCTCTTCGCTGATCAGCTCAAAAATTGCAGTGTCTTTTTTCATAAGTTGAGGAATTATATTTTTTTGCGTGACAAAAGTATGATTTAGTTTGGAATATTGCTATCCTGTTTTAGGGATAATTTAAATGTCGGAATTAAAATCATCAGGATAATGGGCGATTGGGCCATACCCATTAAATAGCGGGAGAACTCATATGTTTTGTCTGAAACCCCAGGAAGCAAACGCCCTGTTGCGGTAAAAAGGGCTGAAAGTAGTAATACCACTACATAAGCTCCTATGGTAAACTGGTTGAACCTTTTATTGTGAAATAGGATATGAATTGTGAAAAGTGCTATCGCAAAGTATACAACTGTGAACAGCAGCGTAAGCCACCATTTTAGTGTTGAAAGTTCAGCCGGTGTGTAGGTAAGCAAAAACGCCAACGAAGGCGGAGCTGTGTAAGGTACCCCCAAGTATGCAGCCTGCATAATAGCATTAATCCCTTTGAAAATAAAATCCCGGTAATAGCCAACGACCAGGAGAAGCACAATAATAAGTGCCAGGATCAGGTATTTTACAACGGGTCTTTTTATCATTGGGGAGCCTGATTGCGTGTGGCATATTTG
>DASRRA010000501.1:0-2419 GCA_035696085.1 Bacteroidia bacterium
AACGGATTTAAATGTCTGTTTAACGGGTATCTAATGTCATTAAAAATCTGACAAATTGAAATGGTAAACATTGAAAAATTTCATGTTTTTCAGAACAAATACTGAAATGGTTATCTTCCGTAAATTTTATTATCAAATCAAATAAAGAATGAATCTTAAAACTCGGTTAACGCTAATGAGCTTTTTCCAATTTTATGTTTGGGGAGCCTGGCTATTGACAATAGGAACTTATTGCTTGAATGCAAAAGGATGGAGTTTCCCTGAATTCGGAGCAATATTTTCAACATTAGCATTATCATCATTGTTTATGCCAGCCCTGACAGGCATCATTGCTGACAAATGGATAAATGCGGAAAGACTTTATGGAGTATTACACATTCTTTATGGACTAGTATTGTTTTATGTGCCAAAAGTTAATGACCCTGATACATTGTATTATGTAGTTTTTGGGGCAATGATCTGTTACATGCCCACTATTTCTTTATCAAATTCCATTGCATATACAATTCTTAAAAGGGAACAATTCGATGTTGTGAAAGTTTTTCCACCGATCCGTGTTTTTGGAACTATTGGTTTTATAGCTGCAATGTGGACAACGAATCTTACAGGAAGTAAGGATAATTCAAACCAGTTTTTAATTGCTGCAGTAGCAGCTATTGCTTTGGGAGTTTATTCATTTACTCTACCGAAATGTCCGCCACCAAGGTCAATATCGAAAGATGCTGGGATCATTGAACAATTGGGATTAAAAGCTTTTACGTTATTTAAAAGCTACAAAATGGCGCTGTTCTTTATTTTCTCCATGATGCTTGGCGCAGCACTTCAGTTAACAAATATGTACGGCGATTCCTATCTTGGCGGTTTTGGTAGAGTAGCTGAATACAAAGATTCTTTTGTCGTAAAATTTTCTCTGATCATATTGTCGATCTCACAGATGTCAGAAACATTATTTATTCTTGCCATTCCATTTTTCCTCAGAAGATTCGGTATTAAAAAAGTAATGTTGTTTTCAATGCTTGCATGGGTAATTCGTTTTGGTTTGTTTGCTTATGGCGATCCATCATTAGCAGGTACTACTTTGATCATTTTATCTTGTATCGTTTATGGAATGGCCTTCGACTTCTTTAATATTTCGGGTTCGTTGTTTGTTGAGACAACAACTGATTCAAGTATTCGATCCAGTGCGCAGGGATTGTTTATGATGATGACGAATGGTGTAGGTGCCTGGCTGGGTAGTATTATTAGTGGTTGGGTTATTGGTAAATATTTTATACTGCCAGATGGTAATAGTGATTGGCATGGCATATGGCTGACCTTTGCTGCGTATTCACTTGTAGTTGCAATATTGTTTACTATCTTTTTTAAACATAAACATGATCCGAATAAATTAGCTACGGTTCATCATTAAAATTTCATCAACTTTAATAAATAAAAAAACCCGTTTCAAATCGAAACGGGTTTTTTTATCAACTTTTAAGTTAGATATGCGACTCGATCTTTTTTACAAAATTTCCTTTGGGTTGAGCACCTACTAATTTGTCAACCACTTGTCCGTTTTTGAAAAACAGGATCGCTGGGATAGAAGTGATGCCATAGTTCATGCTTACGCTTGGATTAACGTCCACATTTACTTTACCCACATTTATTTTACCATCATATTCTTTTGCAAGGGATTCAATAACTGGTCCGATAGCACGACATGGTCCACACCATTCAGCCCAAAAATCAACTACTGTTAATTTATCTGCGCTTAAAACTTCATTCTGGAAGTTGCCATCTGTAAATTCTTTTGCCATAGTATTATTTCGTTTTGTGATTTTTAAATGGGGGACAAAAATACGACCAAAATCTTTACTGCGAAATTATGACAAGATATTGTGACTAACTTGTCATAAAAGCGGACGTAATTGGGGTTCTATCATGTAAAATAGTCTGTCATTAAGCGATTTTTAACAGGCTAGTTCTTTTTCAGAATAAAGCTCAATTGCTTATTACCTGTACATCCAGGTCAGGGTTGCCATCAAGAAAATCCACCATTTCATCGTTCATTTCAAACCCGTTATCCATCGTAACTAAACTTATCTTTAAATTTTCTTTTGGTTCGGCAAGATTGAGTTTTAAGGTTGACCTGCCGGGAAATTTTTTCACATTCTCTTCAAAAAAGGTGATAAGGCTTGTAGAAATGTTCTTGGGATGAACTTCAATCGTCAATTGTTTCGTGAGGCTTCGTTTTATGGTTTCCACCATAGTAATGCCGTTCACTTTAAATTCGTATTCGGGTGTATTAAAACGTTGTTTGAAGGACCCTGTAATAAACAACGATGAACCTTGCGTTAAAAAAGGAGTGAATTTCACATAATCATCACCCCAAAGCACAAGCTCAGTTTTGCCGGAATAATCTTCAATTGTAAATGAACCG
>DASRRA010000502.1:0-2100 GCA_035696085.1 Bacteroidia bacterium
AAGCCAATCGCCTCTATTTAGCTAAAGTATCTTACAGAGGTATAATTGACAGGACTAATTTTTCTCAGATGTATACCGTGTTTAAGTCCCAGACAAGTAGGAATGAACTGAATGCTTTTGTAAACACATATGATAATAGCAATCCCGTTTATACGAGAATTGCAATGAAAGAAGCAGAGTTCAATACTCTCTACCGTGACATACAAAATCGCTACGGTGTCGGCGCAAAAATGTCAGCGTTGTCAAATGTCTTTGCAACTGCAAATTATTATTTCACAACTGCACAAACAAGACAACTGATACAGTTGGTAAGTGATGAAAATAACAGGCTTGAATTAGCAAAAGCCTCTTATGATAATATTGTGGACCAGGCAAATTTCAGTCAGCTCTATGATATATTCTCATATAATTCAAGGAACGAATTAGAAGTATATGTAAGAGATCATCAAACTGAACCAGTTTATACGCAACCGGTTTATACAAGAACACCTATGTCAAACTCAAGTTACACTTCGTTGTACAATGAAGTAAGAAATACATATGGGTTTGGCGCAAAAATGTCAAGGCTGACAGAAATCTTTGCCAACGAAACTTATTACTTTACGGTTGCACAAGCGAAGCAATTAATTCAATTGGTAAGTGATGAACGCAATCGATTGGAATTAGCAAAATCAGCGTACGGGAATATTACCGATACTGAAAATTTCAATTTAATGTATGATCTGTTGACAAGTCAAAGTAGTAAAAATGAGTTATCGACTTTTGTAAATACATATTCTTATAACAGGCAATAAATCTTCGATAAATAACCCGGCCTTTTCTTATGTTGTCATTTAAAGGAAAGGCTGGGTTCTTTTAAACCCTATATGTTGATCACAAAATTTTTTTGTTGCTTGATCTCCACAAAACCAAGATGTTCATAAAACATATGTGCTTCCGTTCTTCTTACATTGCAACGAAGTCCAATTTTATTGTTATTTTTTTCCTTTGCCCATTGTTTTATTTTATCGATCAGTAATTTTCCAATCCCCATTCCACGATGATCCTGGTCGATCACTAAACCATTTATTTCGCAATGCGGCATCACTTCGATCATAATGGCCTGTGATGCGCCGATCCAGCCTACTACTTCACTTCCATATTCAGCTACAAATGCAGTATGATCCTTACTTTGCAAAACCGCATTAATATTTTGGAGTGTTTGTTCAATTGAAAGAGGATATCCAAGCTGTTTTGAGAGAGTATTAACTGTCTTTGCATCATTGACAGTCATTTCTCTTATAGTGATTTTCATGACCGTAAAGATAAATGAAGATATTATGAGGTAATTTTTGTTTATTTTTTTTATTGATCTAACAGCTGCGATAAATTCCCCACGATCACACTCAAAGTTTAAAACTTAATATTTCTATAGTCAAACTAAATTGTAGCTTTATCAAAACTCCACTATATGAACCAACCTGTACTAATTTTTGTGGGAATTGCTGCAGTCCTGTTTATTATCTTACTTATACTTCGCAACAAAAAAGATAAAAAGGAAGTGATTGACCAGATAAAAAATGATTACCCCAAATCAAAAGATAGAGAAGGTGATGCGGACGTCGATAATGACTCACAAATGCATTGATTTTTCCTCCATAATTTACTCGTACCAGCTAACATTGTAGAAACTATTCCCCCTGTAAAGCCTGTCAATATAATTACACTACTTTAAAAAATTTGGCCTGATTCTTATCAGTGTTATAATGGTAATAATTTTTAATCAAAAAAATTTATCATGAAACAGATAAGCTTCCGCTGGGGATACAAAATTTTCCTCGCAATTTTCTTTATTTGTATGCAGGTAGCGCTATGGGCACAAGAGGGTGACAAAACCGTTACTACAAAAACTGAATCAACCACGTCATCAACACAATGGTATACTTCTCCGTGGGTATGGGTAGCCGGGGGAGCAGTATTCATTATCATCCTGGTAGCTCTTATGCGTGGCAACTCCAGTACCAGTGAAACAAGAACCACAGTAATAAAAGATAATATATAACCATAGTCGAATTTATTTGCGGACAGGCTGTAAAACATTTATGGCCTGCCGCAATATTT
>DASRRA010000503.1:0-5381 GCA_035696085.1 Bacteroidia bacterium
TTTTGCTTTTACAAACTTCGGTTTTTTATGCCCAGGATAAATCATCGCAGGTTCATAAAACTAAAAGTTCGGCTATTATCAATGGCTCGAAATACTATTTACATACTGTTGAAAAAGGACAAACCTTATTTGCCATTGCGAAGTTCTACAAAAAGGAGGTCAATGAAATTGTATTGGAAAATCCGGAGGCCATCAATGGTATAAAACCAGGGCAGGTATTGCGCATCCTGGTTGACAAAAAAGAACCTGTTGCTTTAAATGACACGTCCAATTGCATCATTCATCTTGTTGAAAAAGGAGAGACCTTATATTCCATTACCAAAAAATACAATACCACAGCAGAACGGTTAAGAGCCCTTAATCCGGAATTGAAGGAAAATGGGCTGAAAGCAGGGCAACAGTTAAAAGTACCGTCTCCTTACCCGAAAGTAAAAGTACCCATTGCCCCGCTACCACCGGTTGATAGTAAAGCCGTTTACAAAGGAGAAAAAAAATCAGAATACAATATTGCTTTATTCTTACCATTTAACTTAGATGCTGAAAGCACTTCTGATCCGGAGAAACCGGTAGGTGCCGATCCTTCAAGCAAAACAGCCATTGCGCTGAAATTTTACGAGGGTGCGCTATTAGCAATTGATTCATTAAAGAAATTGAAATTCAATGCAAAGGTGCATGTCTATGATATTTCAGATAAAGACTCCGGTGTTATTTCCACCATATTGAAAAAGTCAGAGTTAACCCAAATGGACTTAATTATAGGGCCTTTGTATGGTGCCAGTTTTACTCCTGCCGCAAAGTTTGCAAAGGATCATATGATCCCGATTGTTTCACCATTCGCAAAAATCAATAAAATACTGTTTAATAATCCATATGTATGCAAGGTATCACCATCTGAAATTTTACAGGTAGAACAAATGGCCCATTTTGTAACAGATAGTTTCAAGCTGCAAAATATAATTGCAGTAAGCAGCCAGAATATGGAAGAGTATCCCATTTTTAATGCATTTAAACGGGTTGCCAACGATGGTTTACAAAAAGCTGGAAGAGCCGCTGCCGATACAGTAAAACTGGTTTATAATATCAATGCACTTACGGGATTGCTACAGCCCGATAAAATAAACGTGATTGTAATTCCATCCAACAATCAATCCTTTGTAAGCGATGTACTTAATAAATTAAATGTATTGAATGATAAATATAAAATCGTATTGTTTGGTATGCAAAAATGGTTGCAATACGATAATATGGACTATGAATATTTTAATGAATTGGCGGTGCATATTCCAAGCAATGGTTTCATTGATTATGAAAAAGCAAGTACCAAGAATTTTATTCAGGAATACCGTGATCGTTTTAAAACAGAACCAGACATGTATGGATTTCAGGGTTATGACATCACGTATTATTTTCTTTCGGCGTTGCAAAAATATGGAAGCGGCTTCCTAAATAACCTGTCTGAAAACACTACAAACGGATTGGAAACAAGTTTCCGCTTCTCCCAGTTTCCTTCGGATAGTGGCTTTGAAAATAAATCGGTGTTTATTTTAAAGTATCATAATTACCAATTGATAAAGGCCAATTAAATACCTTGTTGCAAAATTAAATTGTCAATGATTCAAAAAGAAGAAATCGCGCTTTGGTTTCAATCCCTTCAAGATTCCATTTGTGCTTCCTTGGAGCAGGCGGATGGCACTGGTAAATTTATGGAGGATAAATGGCTACGTGAAGAAGGAGGCGGTGGTCGCACCAGAATCATACAAAATGGTACCATCATTGAAAAAGGAGGAGTACTGTTTTCAGCCGTGCATGGCCCTGTTCCACCATTTTTAACGGCACAAAGCAATCGTATACAATCAGAAGACACATTTTTTGCAGCCGGTGTTTCCATCGTCATTCACCCCAACAGCCCCATGGTTCCGATCATTCATATGAATGTACGATACTTTGAAATGAGTAATGGCATGTGGTGGTTTGGAGGAGGAATTGATTTAACTCCCCATTATGTGAATGAGGACGATGCCCGCTTTTTCCATAATTCCCTCAAAAAAGCATGTGATAAACATGATATCACCTATTATGAAAAATTTAAAAAATGGGCGGATGATTATTTTTTTATTCCGCATAGAAATGAGACAAGAGGTATAGGCGGAATTTTCTTTGACAGACTTGCAGGAACAGAAGCCACATCCAAAGAAAAACTGTTTGAATTTGTGCAGGAAATTGGAAATGCGTTTGCACCAATTTACACTTCGCTCATGCGTAAAAATTTTCAGGAAAAATATACACAAGAAAATAAAGAGTGGCAATTGCTAAGAAGAGGACGCTACGTAGAGTTTAATTTAGTATATGATAAGGGGACTAAATTTGGATTGGAAACCAATGGTCGAACCGAATCTATTTTAATGAGTTTGCCCACCAACGCCAGTTGGTTATATAACTATAAACCCCGCCCAGAGGGGAGAGAAGCCCAAACCCTTTCTTTTTTAAAAAAAGGTATCCATTGGGTAAATTGAGCGTATAACGATCCAGAAATTGACAGGAGCTTAAGAATTGTTGAAAAGTTGTTACCTATTATCAGTGCAACCTTTTCAATTTTTATTGCGTCTTTTATCCAGAGACGTTTGAAACACGCGCGGAGAAAACAAGTTTCTATCAATTTAATTGTAGAAATCATGAGGAAACAACATTACAAATTCACAATTGGAATTTTTATTCTAATATCATTGTGTTGTTTTCAGCTTAAGGCTCAAAAGCAACCAACATTCATCAACTCTTCACCCATCGCCTACACGGAAGAGTTTTTATTCGATGCAAAGAAATTAGCTGATTGGAAAATCATTCAGAGTGAATTTTCTAAACAAATGCAAATTGATGCAAACGCAACAGCTTATTTTTTCAAATATCTCCGAAGACAAAAAAATCCAAGCTATTTACAATATGGACGTAATTATATCCAAAACGTAAAAAGCGGTAGCATTACTAAATCAAATGCAACACAATATTGGTTGGATTTAATTCCTGCTTTTGTTGAAATATACAAAGCGGAACTAGAAAAAATAAGTAACTCATTAAAACCGGAACCTCGCGTTGCTGCCGCGCCTACAGCTAGCTGCAATAATTTGGATTTCACTGATCCGAATAATCCAACTACTGGTTGGACGGGCCGTTGGAATAATAATATAAATTCAAGCGCGTATAATACAGCACCTACAGCCCTGCCCACAGTCGGCCTTAATTCAAGTGGCACCAATAATATGGATTATGTGCATGAAATAGTAACAACTGGTAATGATCCTAATGTTGGTATTTCAAGAGTTCCTCCAGGCCATTCAGTTGCCTTACGTTTGGGTGATGATGAAGCATTTAATCTGGATGTCGGTGATCAATTGCCATTTAATCACCAAATGATTCGTAACACGTTTACTGTTTCTGCCACGAACCCAACGATTACCTATTGGTATGCAGTGGTGTTTTCTCAGGAGAAATCGGGTGCGCATGGATCAGGAGATCAACCATTCTTTAAAATACGCATGTTCGATAAAAATGGAAATGAAATCAAATGTGCGAGCTATGACGTAGACGTTTCAACAGGGTTATCCGGAGGCTTCTTAAAAAAAGATCTACCTTATACATTTGGTAATGGTACGCAGGAAGAAGGAGTTTATAAAGATTGGCAACCTATTTTTATTCCGTTGATCAATTATGTCGGTCAACAGGTGACCATCCAATTTGAGTCGAGTGATTGCGCTGCAGGCGGACATTATGGATATGCCTACGTAGCGGTTGATTGTGGGCCTTATGAAGCAATAACATCAACTCCCTTTATTTGCGGTAGTAGCACAATTCAATTAACTGCTCCACAAGGATCAAGTACGTATAAATGGACTGGACCAGGTGTTATCCAACCGGATAATGTACGTACCATTTCGGCAAATGCTCCAGGTAAATATACGGTTACCATGAGCGTTGTAGGAAATAGTGGTGTAACCTGTACCTATACGTTAGATACGGTTATTGCAGGAACTGCCAACTTACCAATTGCTAATTTTACCAGCAACGTGGTATGCGTAGGAAACTCTACTAAGTTTACAGATAGCTCCACGCCTAATGGATCCATTACTGAATGGGCCTGGGATTTTAACGGAGACGGAATAATAGACAGTAAATTACAGAACCCTACATATACCTTCTCTACGGCTGGAACACATGATGTGCAACTGATCGTTAAACAAGGTCCTTGTGAGGCCCAGGTTACGCTTAAGGTAACGGTTGACCCTTTGCCTGTACTCAAAATAACAAATCCCCCTGCAGTGTGCCTGCCAACAAAAGTAAATATTACTGCAGCCAATGTCACAACCGGAAGTACCGGCGGTGGAACATTGACCTATTGGACGGATGCAGCCGGAACAATTCCATTGAGTAACCCTGGTACTATTTCGAGCTCGGGTACGTATTATATAAAAACAACGACCTCGGGTGGATGTACCGATATCAAACCAGTTGTTGTAACAATTAATCCAGGAGCATCCCTGAACATTACCGATCCTCCTGCTGTCTGTATTCCAGGTACAGTTGACATTACAGCGGCATACATAACTGCAGGTAGCATCAATACCGGTACGCTTACGTATTGGAGTGATCCGGCAGGTACAGTGTCGGTATCTAACCCTTCGGCCATTGGCACAAGCGGAACTTATTACATTAAAGCAACACCTGCATCAGGTTGTACAGATATTCAACCGGTGAAAGTTACAATTAGCCCATTACCGACATTGAACATCACTACTCCTGCTCCGGTTTGTATGCCGGGAACAGTTGATCTGACAGCTCCTGCAGTTACTATCGGTAGTACACCAGGGGGGACATATACCTATTGGAAAGACAATGCTGCAACTATTATATTGCCCAATCCAAATGCTGTGAACGCAAGCGGAACCTATTACATTAAAATTGTGGTAGCGGGAGGTTGTGCAGTCGTTCAACCGGTATCGGTTGTTATTAATCCATTACCGGTATCGAATGCGGGGCCGGATGTATTGATTTGTACAGGTGAAAATGCAACGCTTGGTACAACAGCTACTGTAAACTACTCATACTCCTGGAGCCCGGCAACAGGATTGAACAGTACAACAATTTCCAATCCTATTGTTACGCTAACCAACACCGGCAAAGTACCAGTATCCTCACAATATGTTGTTACAACAACCAATACATTGACCAACTGTGTTACTACAGATACAGTAAAAGTTACAGTTAACTCCGTACCAACAGTAAATGCGGGTTCTGCAGCAAGTGTATGTCCGGGAACCTCTGTTAAATTAAAAGGCTCAATCGGTGGATCTGCTACCAGTGCAGCATGGAGTGGAGGAAAAGGTGTTTTT
>DASRRA010000504.1:0-3829 GCA_035696085.1 Bacteroidia bacterium
AGATCCCAAAAAATATTGGAATTGTATGAAAATGAAGTCTGAAGCGTCATTGCAATTTTTCTTCATTAAACTAATTAATTCTTGCTCAGCTCTAAACCGTAATAAAAAATGAAAATGATTAGGCATTAAACAATAGGAATACGTATCCGCAATCGGGTTGATGTTGTGTTTATATTTGTTTAGAAAATATTTGTAGTTTGCGTCAGACAGAAAGATTGGTTCTTTCCCATTTGCTCTACTATAAATATGATATATGTGTTCTGGTAATAATTTTAACCTGTAGTCAATCATACTTTTGATTATTTGATTTTCAAAAGTAATTTCTGGGATGGCCATTTGAAAATGAACAGGGTTTAGAAATGTCAAAGGCTTTCAGACCTTTGATATTTAAAGGAATGAAATTGAATATCACCGGGTTGGTAAAATTAAAATGTCAAAAGTCTGAAAGACTTTTGGCATTGCATTACTCACTAAACTTCTTAATTACTTTTTCCACACGCTTTCGTTTTGTATCCCTCTCAATATCCTCTAAACGGCAGGAAAGCGTTTTGATAAACACCCGTTTGTTTTTTTCATTAATGATGGGCATTGCTTTTTCTGCATACATCGGCAACTGATTAGTAGGACTTTTTGAAAGCTGTTTCAATAATAACGGGAAGGCCGTTTCATTATAAGGTTTTATAGAAGATAATTTGATGAGGATATTTACTGCATGGTCCTTTGTAATCACTGATCCTTTATCTGATACGGCTAAAATTTTTGGAAGTGCAGCATTCACAATTTTGGGCGCTTCCAGAGCAATGCTGCTAATGGCTGTCATGGCGCCCCATTGCAGGCGGTTATTTTTACTGCCCAACAGATCGATGAACTCTTTTACATACTCAGCAATCAATTGCGGCTTACGCTCACCGATTTCGTATAATACTTTAATGCAATCACCTTGTATGGCGGTACTACTATTATTGAGGTTGTCAACAAGTTCCTGAATCGATCTCCTGTCAGATCTACTTGCCAATAGTTTTGCCAGATCCTGGTTGGGGACTTCATCTTTCCGGTTGAGAGAGGAGGCCAGTTTGGGTAGTACGCTCATGTCCTTAATTTTTAAAAATGATTATCGTTCCTTCTTTTTTACATAAGTTCCTTTTTTAAATACAGGTCAATCAATTTACTCTTATCAATTTTATGGCTGGAGCTATATGCAAAATCATTCATGAGCAGAATATCTCCAGGAATCATGTAATAAGGTAAAAGTTGTTCAAGAAAAGGAAAAAGTTGTGTTTTTAATTCCTCTTTTTCCTGCAGTTGATTTTTAGGAATGATGAAAGCGATAATCTTTTTTACTTCGTTTCCACGTTTGAGCGGCACTGCTACAGCATCTTTTATCAATTCGTGTTTGCAAATAACATTGGCAATTTCATGGAGCTCGATACGGAAACCATGCATTTTAATCTGGTCATCATTTCTACCCATATAGAAGAGAAGCCCATCTTCATAGTAAGCAATATCTCCGGTGCGGAATGCCCGTTTCCCGTTATGCATAAAAAATTTGCTGCGATTTAATTCTTCATTTTTAAAATAACCCACCGAAACATGATCCCCTACAATAATCAGTTCTCCTTGTTTTTCATCAGCGTTGCTTTTATCAATGAGCAACTCACTTTGTGGCATGGGATAACCGATAGGTGTGGAGGTGTATTTTTTTAGGAGTTCTTCTGTTACATCCACAAACGTAGTAACGATTGTTGCTTCCGTTGGGCCGTATGCATTCAGCACGCGCGTGTTTTTAAAACTATTTTTTAAGACCGAAATGGTACGCCCAGGTAATTCCTCCCCCATAAAAAGAAAAGAATGAAGAGCAGGTAAATGTTGACTGTTGAATTTTTCGTGGCGAAGAAACAAATAAGCAAAGGATGGAGTGGATGTCCACACACTGCATTTGTATTTCGTCAAGCGTTGGATGAATGCATCATGATCCTTCAGCAGTTCGGTTGGATTCAACACCAGTGTACCGCCATTTGCAAACGCATTAAGCACATCACAAAGGGATACATCAAATGTAAAGGGAGCCTGGTTCATAAATACATCTGTTGAACTAAACCCAAAGTCTTTCAACGCCCAGTTCACAAATGTTAGTACCGAACTTTGATTGATTTGTACACCTTTTGGTTCACCGGTTGATCCGGAGGTAAACATGATATATTGCAAAGGATCGCTTGCGTTCCCATAAACGGCGAATGTGTAATCAGGAGTGGTATGAACGTTTACTTGTAAGGATTTATTAATGCTGATTGGAAAAGGAATATCCAATTCATCTGCCGAGCAATTGATGATGACTTGCGAACCTGTGGCGGCTACTATTTTTTGAATCCTTTCCTTTGGATAAATTTTATCAATGGGTACATAGGGAATATCTGATTGCATACACGCCAGCATGGCTACTGGAAATAAATATTCCTTGTGTCCGTATATAATAACAGGATGTCCTTTGGGAATGCTTAGCTTTTTGAATGCCTGCTCCAGTTGTGTGACTTTTTCCTGAAGTTGTTTCCAGGTAATGTCTGAATCACTTCCGGCAATTGCAATGCGCTCGTTGTTAGATTCGGTTTCAACAAACTTTTTGGAGTTAAAAAGATATTTCATGTGCAACTAAACAAAAGGACAACGACCACTAAAAATATACAATGCAATTGCAACCAAATGCAGCATTATAAAAATACTGATAATCTTTACAACTTTTGAGTTTAAATTCCCAAAAATTACATCCTTTCCTTTTTTCTTGCATTGAACGGTGTAAGTATTGTGTACAGCGGAATACAGCCCAAACAAAAAACCACTGAGAATGTAATGGAACTTAAACCCATTCCAGCAACCCATTAAAATAAACGTAAGCAGAAGTGCCAGGTTTTGACGTGTAAGCGGATATTTCTTTAAACTCTTTTTCCGGCTAAAAAACATATACAACGGTGAAAAGAAATAATCTCTTAACCAATCCCCAAGCGTAATGTGAAACCTTCTCCAGAAATCCTGTGGGTTGACTGCCACGAAAGGGTTCGTGAAGTTTACGGGCACTTTGATGCCCATGAGTTGTCCGACTCCCAATGCCATAAAGGAATATCCGGCGAAATCGAAAAATAAATAAGCATAATACGCATACATATTATTTAATACCGGTACCAGTGCCTTGCTGCTGGCATCAAATTGATTGAGCCAATACCGGTCAATGCATTCAGCGATGACGTATTTGAATGCAATCCCCTTTATCAATGCATTCCAGGAAGTGATTACGTTTTCACTCGTGATAAACGAAAACCCAGTATCCTGTGATGCCTTGAAACGGGAGAAACGATCAATAGGTCCGATTAAAAGTGTAGGCGAAAAGGATAGGAAATTGAAATAAGAAATAAAATCAGGCATTTTCTCATCTGGTGCTTTATCCATGTAATAACCAATGATGCGAAAACTGACATAGGATAAACCGGCAAATGAAAGCAGATGATTCATTTCAAAAGGATAAAAATTGAAACGGATATCCAGTTTTACAAGCAGCATTGGCAGCAATAATAACAGAATACCCTTGATTTTTTTTGTAAAACCTGAACACACCTGCGTCATGAAATAGGCATACAAAATCAATAAAAGAAGGTGAAGGGGTTTGGGGTATACAAACACCAGGAAAATGCTGTTCAATGCAAACAGAACGTATTTGTAATTTTTATCCCTTGTCACATACTTACATATGTAGATGATAACCATAAAAACAGCCATCAGGATAAAAAATTCAAAAGAGCTAAATGGAAGCATACTTAAAATTGCTGATAAACAAATGAAA